>CADCWC010000218.1 GCA_902806305.1 uncultured Thermoleophilia bacterium
TCTCGGCGATCTGCGCCGCGCAGGCCGCCGCCGTGTCCGCCAGGGCGCCCGCCGTCTCGGCTTCGCCGGTCAGGCGCGGGTTGCAGCGCGCGGCGACCGCGTCGGCCAGCGCGGCGAGCGCCAGGCCGCGCTCGGCGAGCGCGAGCGGGACGTGGGCCGCCGCGCGCCACGCCTCCGCCACGTCGCCGCCCGCCCGTCGCGCCTCACCGACGGCCGCGAACGCGGTCTCGTCGGCGGCGATGAAGGCGAGGCTCTCCACGCGGTGCGTCGCCGCGGCCCTCGCCTCGGCGGCCAGCGATCCGTCGTGCGTCAGCGCACAGGCCTTCTCGACCAGCGCCGCGGCCATCGCCGCGAGCACGCCGACGGCCGCGCCCGCCGCGTGGGACGGCTGCGGCGCGGCCATGGCGTCCAGGAAGGCGCCGAGCGACTCGTCCGGATAGCCGCTCAGACCGCCCGCACCCGCCGCTTGCGCGACGCCTGCGTGCGCACGCCGGCGTCCTTCGAGCGACACACCGAGGAGCCGCTCTCGACGACCGGGGCGTCGAAGTTCGCCGTCGTGACGTTGCCCTCCACCCGGCAGTTGCGGCCGATGCTCGTGCCCTCGGGGATCTCCGCGAACTCGCCCACGATGCTGATCCCCGTCATCAGGTTCCGCGGCTCCTCCCGGTTCGGCGGGGCACCCGCGACCTCGCCGACGCCGACCTGCGCCTCGGGGCCCACCTCGACGAACTTGTCGAGCACGCAGCGGTCGACCACGGCGCCCGACCGGATGACCGTGTCGTGCAGGATCACCGAGTCGCGCACGATCGCGCCGCGCTCCACGCGCACGCCCGAGCCGAGCACGCTGTTCGAGACGGTCCCGTCGATGATGTTGCCCGCCGAGAACAGCGAGTTCCGGACGTCGCAGTGCGGGCCCATCTTGGCCGGCGGACGTTCCCGCGAGCGGGTGTGGATCACCCAGTCGCTGTCGTACAGGTCGAGGCTCGGGATCGTCCCCGCCAGGTCGAGGTTCGCCTCCCAGTAGGCGTGGATCGTGCCGACGTCGACCCAGTAGCCGTCGAAGGGGTAGGCGTAGACCCGGTCGTTGGCCACCATCTTCGGGATGATGTCCTTGCCGAAGTCGTGGTTCGAGGTCGGGTCCTGATCGTCCTCGATCAGCCGCTGCATGAGGAACTCGGTGTTGAAGACGTAGATCCCCATCGAGGCCAGCGTGGAGACCGACTCCCGCGGCTTCTCCCGGAACTCGACGATCCGGTCGTCGGCGTCGACGGTCATGATCCCGAAGCGGTGGACCTCGTCGGCGGGCACGTGCATGACCGCCACGGTCAGGTCGGCGCCGTGCTCGCGGTGGAAGCGCAGCAGGTCGTTGTAGTTCTGCTTGTAGATGTGGTCGCCCGACAGGACGAGGGTCTCCTCGCTGCCGTCCTCGGCGATGAAGGCCATGTTCTGGAAGAGCGCGTCGGCGGTGCCGCGGTACCAGTCCTGGTCACGGCGGCCGCGGTAGGGCTGCCAGACCTGGATGCCGTTCGGGCTGCGCCGGTCGAGGTCCCACGGGTCGCCGATGCCGATGTGCTGCATCAGGGAGTGGGGCCGGTACTGGGTCAGCACGCGCACCCGGTAGAGCCCCGAGTTGACGGCGTTCGAGAGCGGGAAGTCGATGATCCGGAACTTGCCGCCGAACCACATCGCGGGCTTCGCGCGCTGCTCGCCGAGGATGCTCAGGCGGCTTCCCTCGCCACCGGCCAGGATCAGGGTCAGCACCGTCATGGCGTGGTCTCCCTCGGTCAGCCGACCGGCGCCAGGCGGCGTCGTTCGACCGTGTCGCGGTACAGATCGGCGTAGCGGGCCGCCGAGGCGGCCCAGGAGAGGTCTCGTCGCATGGCCCGACGCATCGCGGCCTCACGGCGTGGCACATCCTCCCACGCCGCCACGGCCCGCGCCAGCGCCTCGGCGGGCGCCCGGGCGGTGTACGGCTCGAAGCGCACGCCGACGCCGTCGGGGCCGTCGTCGAGGTCCGGGACCGTGTCGACGAGTCCGCCCGTGGCGCGGACCACGGGCAGCGTGCCGTAGCGCATGGCGATCATCTGCCCGAGCCCGCACGGCTCGAACCGGGACGGCATCAGGAACAGGTCGGCGCCCGCGTAGAGCCGCTGCGCGAGCGCCGGGTCGAAGCGACGCCAGAGGCGGAACCCCTGCGGGAACAGCTCCGCGAGCCCCTGCAGGCGCGTCTCGATGGCCGGGTCGCCGGTGCCGAGCACGACGACCTGGAGCGGCCGGCCGCCGAGCAGGGAGGGGAGCGCCTCGACGGTGATGTCCAGTCCCTTCTGCTCCACCAGTCGCGCGACGATGGCGACGACCGGCACGTCCGGAGCCACGGCGAGGCCCGCCTCGGCCTGCAGGGCCGCCTTGCAGCGGGCCTTGCCGGAGAGGTCGTCCGCGTCGTAGGGCGCCGCGATGTGCGGGTCGGTACGCGGGTCGAAGACGTCCGTGTCGAGGCCGTTCAGGATGCCGTGCACGTCGCTCGCACGACTGCGCAGGATCGGGTCGAGGCCGTGGCCGGGGCCGGGCGTGAGGATCTCCCGGGCGTACGTCGGGCTGACGGTGGTGATCGCGTCGGCGGCGATGAGCCCCTCGGCCAGGAAGTTGACCAGGCCGTCGGGTGTCGACGGCAGCAGGCGGCCGCTGAAGCCGATGCTCCACGCCGCGACGAGGCCCTGGTAGCCGAGGTTGTGGACCGTCATCACGGTCGGGAAGTCGAAGCCGGGGGCGCGCAGGGCCGCCAGCCAGCGCGGGAGCAGGCCGGTGTGCCAGTCGTGCACGTGCACGACGTCCGGCCGCCAGTCGAGGGCGTGCAGCGCGCCGAGCGTGAGCGCCTGGAAGACGACGAAGCGGTCGGCGTCGCCGACGAAGTCCGTGTAGACCGTGGGCCGCTCACCGAAGCTCGGGCCGTGCTCCGCGAACAGGATCGGCACGCCGTCGATCTCGCTCTCGAGCAGGCTGCCGAGCTGCGGCTCGCCGCCGAGCCCGACGGGGAACGGCCTGCCGAGCGGCCGCATGCGCCACGCCGCGCGGTCGAGGGCGCCGTAGGCCGGCAGGAGGATCCGCACGTCGTGCCCGAGCGCGCGGAGCGCCTTCGGCAGGGCGCCGACGACGTCGGCGAGGCCCCCGACCTTGACGAGCGGCGTGGCCTCGGCGGCGACGAACAGGATCTTCAGGGGCCGGTCGGGCATGCGGCGGGCCTCGGCGGACGGGTCGGCACGGACGGGGCGCCAAGCGTAGTCGGGGGCGTCCCTCGGCGGACGGGTCTCCGAGCGTTCCCGGTCGGCCGGCGCACGCGGTGGCGCCGAAGGGCACCCTGTCGGTGCTCGAGGGGCCGGAACGCGGCGACCTCGGTCCGCAGCGACGTCCGACGACGGAAGGACCAACGCGAATGACGAGGATCGTCGTGACCGGCGGCAGCGGCCGGGCCGGGCGGCCTGTGATCCGGGAGCTCCTCGAGCACGGCCACGAGGTCCTGAACGTCGACCTCGTGCCGTCGATCGACCCGGTCGCGCCGTACCTGCCCGCCGACCTGACCGACCTCGGGCAGACGATCGAGGCGCTGTCCGGCGCCGAGGCGCTCCCCGGCATCGAGGCCGTCGTCCACCTGGCCGCGCTGCCCGCGCCCGAGGTGGCGACGCCCGACGTCGTCTTCCGGACCAACATCACGAGCACGCACACCGTGTTCGCGGCCGCCGCGCGGCTCGGCCTGCGACGGGTGGTGTGGGCGTCGAGCGAGACGACCCTGGGGTTGCCGTTCGACCAGCCGCCGGACTACGCGCCGGTCGACGAGGACCATCCGCTGCGGCCGGAGTCGAGCTACGCGCTCTCGAAGGTCCTCGGCGAGGAGACCGCGCGGCAGTTCAGCCGGTGGAGCGGCATCCCGATCGTCGGCCTGCGGTTCTCGAACATCATGCACCGCGTCGACTACGCGGAGTTCCCGTCGTACTGGGACGACCCGCAGCTGCGCCGGTGGAACCTCTGGGGGTACGTCGACGAGAGCCACGTGGCCGAGAGCTGCCGGCTCGGCCTCGAGGCCGACATCCGCGGCGCGGAGGCCTTCGTCATCGCCGCCGCCGACACGGTCATGCGGCGTCCGAGCCGGGAGCTGATGGCCGAGGTCTTCCCCGGCGTGCCGGTGCGGGACTCGGTCGCGGAGCACGGCACGCTGCTCGCGATCGACAAGGCCCGGCGCCTGCTCGGCTACGACCCCCGGTTCTCCTGGCGGGAGCTCTACGACTAGGGCCGACCGGCGGTCCAGCGCTACGCGAGCCGCCGGCGGATGTCCTCGGCGGCGCGCCCGAGGCGGTCGCCGAGCTCTCCGAAGCGCGTCGGCGGCAGCCGTCGGGCGGTGCCCCAGAGCGTGAGGTAGGCGATCGGTCGGTCGGCGCGGCCACGCACCGCGACCGCGATGCCGTTCAGGTCGTCCTCGAACTCGTCGACGATCGTGGCGAAGCCCCGCTCCTCGACGACGGCGATCTCGGCCTCGAGCACGGCGCGGTCGGTGATGGTCGACGTGGCGAGTCGCGGCAGCGTCTCCGGCAGCCGGTGCGCGCGCTCCTCGGCCGTCATGCCGGCCAGCGCGGCCTTGCCGCTCGGCGTGGCGTGGAGCGGCGCCACGATGCCGATCCAGTCCACGGCGAGCACCGTCGACGGGCTGACCTGGTCGATCGAGACCACACCGCCCGCCCGCAGGACGTTCAGGTTGGCGGTGGTCCCGGTCGCGAGCACGAGCGCCTCGAGCGTCGGACGCGCGGCCCGGGCCAGCAGCGCGTCCGGGTCCGCCGCGGAGGCGAGCCGGACAACCTCGTGGCCGACGACGTAGCGCCGGGCCGCGTCGCGCTCCACGAGCCCGTGCCGCTCGAGCGCCTGGAGCAGGCGCCAGGCGGTGCTGCGCGTGAGGGAGCAGCGGTCGGCCAGCTCGAGGGCCGTGAGCGGCTCGGGCGCCTCGGCGGTGGCGCGGAGCAGCGCGACGGCGCGGTCCACGCTCTGCGTGGCGGCTGCAGCCGGTTGCACCATATGGGATTCGATCCTACATTACGGGCGCCGACCACGAAGGAGCGCGCCGTGCTGATCGACTGCGACATCCACGTCGGGTACGAGAGCCTGCTGGACCTGGTCCCGTACCTCGACGGACCCACGCGGGAGCATGTGCTGCACGCCGGCTCGAACGGGCTCGCGATGCCGAGCTACCCGTGGTACCACCCGACGGGCTGGATCCGGAAGGACGCCTATGACGCCGCCGCGACCGCCTCCGGCCGGCAGATCCCGGGCCAGACCCTGCCGACCCTGCAGCGGCTTCTGCTCGACCCCTTCGATGTCACGTACGGGATCCTGACGCCCGACGAGGCCGCCGCCTTCTCGATCTACCCGAACGCCCAGCTGGCCGCGCGGCTCGCGACGGCCTACAACGACTGGCTCGCCGAGCGGTGGCTGCAGGAGGACGCCCGACTTCGGGGCCTCGTGGTCGTGGCGGCCCAGCATCCCGAGGCCGCAGCCGACGAGATCCGGCGGCGCGCGTCGGACGACCGCTTCGTGGGCGTGTTCCTGCCCGGCGGCGCCCGCGCGCCCTACGGCAACGTCATCTACGACCCGATCTGGCGCGCCGCGGCCGAGCACGGCCTGCCGGTGGTCGTGCACACGCACTTCGACGGCGTCGGGCTGAGCTCCCCCGTGACGGCCGCGGGGCATCCCGACACGTACGCCGAGTACCACGTGCTCTGCGGTTCGGGCATGTACGGCCACTTCGTGTCGACGGTCTACTCCGGCGTGTTCGAGCGCTACCCCGACGCCCGCATGGTGATGAGCGAGGGCGGGGTGGTGCCGTTCCTCGGCTACCTGTGGCGGCTCGACACCGACTGGAAGGCCTGCCGGAGCGAGATCCCGCACTGCCGCCGCCTGCCGTCGGAGTACGTCTGGGATCACGTCCGCTTCACGACCCAGCCGCTCGAGACGCCCGAGGACCCGTCCGACCTGTGGCCGATCATCCGGCACCTGCGGCCGGAGCGGACGCTGCTCTTCGCGAGCGACTACCCGCACTGGGACTTCGACGAGCCGACGCACACGCTGCGGCTCCTGCCGGCGGAGATCCGCGACGCCGTCGCCTACCGCAACGCGGGCGAGCTGTTCCGTCTCGGCGCGCCCGTGCCGCTGTGAGCACGATCGGCTCCGATCGCGAGCTGCGCCTCGCGGCCTCGGCGCTGCCCCCTGCGGGCGAGATCCGGATGGTCGAGCTCGGCCGGCACCGCATCGGGCTCTTCCGGGTGGGCGACGAGGTGCACGCGCTCGCCGACCGCTGCCCGCATCGCGGCGCGCCGCTCTGCTCGGCGGGCGACGTCGTGACCGGCATCGAGCGACGGCCCGACGGCCGCCTCGAGCTCGGCCCGGCGGGCGCGCTCGTGCGCTGCCCGTGGCACAAGTGGGACTTCGACATCGCGAGCGGCGAGTGCGTCGTCGAGCCGCGCCTGCGTGTCCGCCGCTACCCCGTGCGCCACGACGGCGACGACGTGGTCGTGAGCCTCGACGGCGGGCTCGACCGGCCGTAGCGAGGGCCACGGGTGCTCGTCGGGGAACGGGCCGAGGAGGTCCGGGTGCTCCTGGAGCGCCTGGCGGCGTGGGCCGGCCGGCGTCCGGACGTCTGCGCGTTGGCGCTCGTCGGGTCGTGGGCGCGCGGCGCGGCGGGACCGACGTCCGACGTGGACGTCGTGCTGCTGACGACCGAGCCGTGGCGGTACGTCGACCACGTCGACTGGCTCGACGACGTCGGCGCCGTCCACCTCCTGCAGACGCGGTCGTGGGGCGCCGTCACGGAGCGCCGCGTCGCCCTCCCGAGCGGCCTCGAGGTCGAGTTCGGGATCGGCTCGCCCTCGTGGGCCTCGACCGACCCGGTCGACCCCGGCACCCGCCGGGTCGTGACGGACGGCCTGGGCGTGCTTCACGACCCCGACGGGGCGCTCGCCCGGCTCGTCGCAGCGTGCTGAGACGGGGTCGGGTCCGCCGGGTCGTCCGCCGTCCGACGGCGTCTCGGTGTTGACGCCGCGACGTCGCGAGGCGTAGGGTCGGCGCGCGGACCGCCACACGCGTCAGCGCAGGAGAGGGGGAGGTGGGCGATGCCGGCGAGGAGTACGGTGCGGGACGGCGCCGCGAACCGGGTGGAGACGTACGTGACGACGCACTTCGAGCCCGTCTGGAACGCCGTCCAGCGGGTCGAGCCAGTGCGGCGTCGGGTCAACCGCGTCCTGGTCAACCGAGCCATCGCGAAGCTCCCGACCCGCCCGAACCCGCTGTCGACGAAGGCCGACTACACGTCGTGGGACTCGCTCACGGATCGTCGGTTCGACAGTCGGCACCTGCCGCCCGCGCCGGCGCGGAACGGCGGCGGGCCGAGCGTCGAGCAGGCCGCGGACCTCTTCCGGCGCGATGGCGAGATGGTGCCGTGCGAGAAGTCGACGGTGCTGTTCTCGTACTTCGCGGCGTGGTTCACCGACGGGTTCCTGCGCAGTGACCGCTCGGAGCCGCGGGACATGCGCCGGAACGACTCGAACCACGAGATCGACCTGACCCAGCTCTACGGCGTGCGCACCGCGGAGACCGACCTCCTGCGTACGTTCGAGGGTGGCCGCCTGAAGAGCCAGATCCTGGAGGGGGAGGAGTACCCGCTCTTCCTCTGCGAGGGCGGCGAGGTCAAGCCCGAGTTCCGTGGCCTGACGGTCGTGCGCTGGGAGCAGCTCTCCCGCGAGCAGCGGGACGGGCTGTTCGCCATGGGCAGCGACACCTCGAACCTCCACCTCGGCTTCCTGATGCTCGGCGTGCTGTTCCTGCGCGAGCACAACCGCCTCGCCGACGCGCTCCGCCGCGAGTACCCCGGCTGGGACGACGAGCGGCTGTTCGGGACGGCCCGCAACATCCTCACGGTCGTGCTCATCAAGCTCGTGGTCGACGAGTACATCAACCACATCACGCCGTACCACTTCCGGTTCACCACCGACCCGACGTCGCTCGGCAACGCACCGTGGATGCGGCCGAACTGGATGGCCGTCGAGTTCAACCTGCTCTACCGGTGGCACAGCATGGTCCCGTCGACGTTCCGGATCGGCGGCCGCGACGTCGCCATCGACGACACGCTCTTCAACACCCGGCTGCTGGTCGAGCGCGGCCTGGGCGGGCACTTCGAGGACGCGACCGACCAGCCCGCGGGCCGGGTGGGCCTGTTCAACACCGAGGCCTACCTGCGTGACGCCGAGGTGGCGAGCATCCGACAGGGTCGGGAGGTCCGGCTCGCGTCCTACAACGACTAACGCGAGGCCTGCCGATTCCCGCGCGTGACGGCGTTCGAGCAGATCTCGTCCGACGAGCGCGTCCGCCGCGGCCTGCGGGACGTCTACGGCCACGTCGACGAGATCGAGTTCTACGTGGGGCTGTTCGCGGAGGACCGGCGCCCGAACTCGGTGCTGCCGTCGCTCATCGGACGGATGGTCGGGATCGACGCCTTCTCCCAGGCCTTCACGAACCCACTGCTCGCGCCGCGGATCTACACGGCGGCCACGTTCTCGCCGCTCGGGATGGAGGTCATCCGCACGACGCGGACGCTCTCGGACGTGGTGCACCGCAACCTGCCGCCCGGTTCGCCGCGCCACCGCGTCGGCATGACGCGAAGCGACTGGCGGCGCGTCTCCTAGCGGGTCGGACGAGCGTCAGCGAGGCGACCGGCCGGCGCCACCGATGAGTTCGCCGCCGCCGCGGCGTCCTTTCCAGCGACGGGCCGGCAGGGCCGGCGTTCCGACGGAGGAGGGTCCCCCATGGGTACGGACGAGACGGCACGGAGCTCGGAGGCGGTCGAGGGCTACATCGACCTCTACCTGCTGCCGGTGCCCGAGGAGAACCTCGACGCCTACCGCCGCCAGGCGACGATCTTCGGCACGGTGGTCAAGGAGCACGGCGGGCTCGGCTACCGCGAGTTCCGCGGTGACGACCTGAGGGAGGGCTTCAGCGCGGAACCCGGTGTGATGCTGACGACGGCCGTGGCGGAGTTCCGGTCACGGGCCCACCGCGACGAGGTGATGGCCAAGGTGCTCGAGGACCCGCGCATCAAGGGGTCCATGGACGGCGACCAGCTCGCCGACATGGGGCAGATGCAGTACGGCGGATTCCGGACCTTCGTCGCGCCGTAGCGCGCCCCGCGTCCTGGCGCCCCTCCGGTTCAGCCGAGCGGCGCCAGGACGCGGACGAGCGGGTCGTTCAGGTCCTCGTCGTCCTCGAGCGAGAGCGGCCCGCCCTTGACGGCCAGGGCAGGCAGGCGCGGCAGCATCCGCAGCGCGCTCTCGTGGAACAGCAGCGGGGTCTCGTCGGCGCGGCCGCAGCGCTCGACGAGGCCGAACATCACGTCGTGGTCACCGACCCGGACCACCTCGTGGAGCTTGCAGACGAGGAGGGCGAGCCAGTGGTCGAGGATCGGCACGCCCTCCTCGTCGAGGTGATGGGAGACCGCGTCGAAGCGAGGCGCGTGGAAGCCGACGAACGCGCGCGCCGAGGAGATCTGGTCGTGAGCCAGCACGTGGATGGCGAACCGGCCCGAGGTCTTCGCCGCCTCGCAGGTGCGCGCGCCGATCTGCGAGCAGACGAGCACGATCGGCGGGTCGAGCGACACGCTGGTGAACGAGTTGGCCGTCATACCGCAGAGGGTGCCGTCCTCGGCCGCGGCCGAGACGATCGTCACCCCCGTCGGGTACGAGCTCATCACGGAGCGGAACGTGGCCGGGTCGAAGGCGTCGCCCAGCGAGGAGAGGTCGGACATGGACGTCATTGTCCCCGGGTCCGGCCGGTTGCAGCAAGGAGACGGGTCGGCGCCTCGCCGGCGCCGACCCGCCCGTCACCGCGTCGGGCGTCCGCGGCGTCGATCAGTGGACGCCGGTGCCGGTCAGGACGCGCTCCTCGTCGGGCGTCCGTGGCGCGGGCATTCGCAGCGTCAGCTTCGACTTGTCCTCGACGATCACCCGGTAGGCGAAGAAGGCGAGCGACATCGCGAGGACGAAGACGCCGACCAGGAGCTCCTTGTACTCGCCGTAGCCGGTGAGCTTGAAGGAGAGCGACCCGACGACGAGGATGATGACGTCGTAGACGAGCAGGACGGCGGCGATCGGCACCCACGCCGGTCCGACGCGCAGGGGCCGCGGCCACGCCGGGCGGTCCCGGCGCAGCAGCAGGAAGGCGGAGACGGCCGCCACGTGGGCGAACACGTAGCCGAGGTTCGACATCGTCAGGATCTGGATCACGGCCGTGGGGCCGGCGAACAGGATCGTGACCGCGATGTTCATGACGGCGTCCAGGGTCATCGCGTTCCCGGGCACATGCCGTCGGTTGGCCTTGCCGAGCCAGCGCAGCGTCATGTCCGCCCGCGAGATGCCGTAGAGGGCACGCGACCCGTCCATGGTCGCCGTGTTCATCGACAGCAGGATGCCCGCGCAGAGCAGGATCACCGCGACCGACGTGAACCCCGTCCCGAGGATCGCCTCGAGGGCGGTCGTGTAGAACGAGTAGGCGTTCTCGACCGTGATGTTCTGGTCGCCGACGATGCCGACCGCGCCGAGCGGCAGCAGGCCGTAGACGAGGATGCCGAACACCGCGGCGGCCCGCAGCGCCTTCGGCGTGTCGTTCACCGGGTCCTTGTACTCGGCCGCGAACGTGGCGCAGCACTCGAAGCCGTACGCCGACCAGCACATGATGTAGAGCCAGGCGATCACCAGGCGCAGGCCGTTGTCGCCGCCGAAGCTGCCCCAGTCGACGTTGTTCGAGAGGTTGTCGGCGCTCCAGTCGCCCGTCAGGTAGGGCAGGAACATCAGGATCGCGAGCGGGATCAGGAGCAGCGCGCCCGTGATGTACGAGACCCACACCGCCGGGCGGACGCCCATGATGTTCGACAGCCAGAGCGCGATGATCAGGAAGATCGCGACGAAGATCGGGAACGTGAAGGTCACGTCGACGATGCCGAGGCCGAGCGTGCGGTTCCAGCCGGACTCCGGGTCCGCGGTCCCCTCGAAGAACTGCGCCTGGATCAGGCCGCCGATGATGATGCCGTTGACGGAGAGGACGACCGACCAGCCGAGCCAGTACCCGAAGGCGGCCATCGGGCCGACGAACGACGCGTAGCGCTTCCAGCCCTCGTGGGCGTAGAAGGCGATGCCGCCCGCGCGGTCCGGGAACATCGTCGACATCTCGGAGTAGATGACGTTGTGCAGGGCGCCGACGCAGACCGCGATCAGCCACACGATCACCGCGCCCCAGCCGCCGAGCGACACGACCGAGAACCCGAGACCCGTCAGCAGGAACGCCGGATTCGCCATCGCGACGACGAAGCCGTCGAACCACGACATTGCCCGAGCGAGTTCGCCGTCCTCTACCTCTGCAACCGCCATCGCATCGACCGCCTTCTCCGAGGGAACGTCCGGCCTAGGAAAGCGTCCGCCCAGGCAGGAGGCAAGTGTGGAGGATCTACCGTCTTCACGCCCGTTTTCCTGCCGGAAGTGCTATAGCCCCGGTGCGGACCGGAAGGAGAATTGCGGGATGCTGCGTCAGGATCCACCGAAGATCACGATCACGTGCGACTGCGGCGAGGTCCACCGCCTTGCCTACGGCGACGAGGTGGCCTGCCGTTGCGGGCGCCGCTACGACACCTCGGCCATCCCGGCCGAGGACTACGCCGCGATCAGGGCGACGCGCCGGCGCTTCCGGCTGCTGCAGGGGGCGTTCGCCGTCGCCCTCGGCGGCCTGATGCTGGCCACGCTGCTCCTCCGGCCACGAGCGGCGGTCATCCTCGTGCCGCTGGTGCTGATGGTGTGGTTCGTCTACCTGCGCCCGCTGCTCCGGCGCTGGTACCGGCGACAGGTCGCCGAGCTCACGCTGCGCTGGACGCTCGAGGCCAAGGCGTAGCGGTGGGCGCACGTGTCCGGACGGCGCCGACGCGGGACGCGGTCCGGTGCTGCTCGCGCTGACGAACGCCCGCGTCTTCACGGCGACGGGCGAGCCCGCGCTCGCGTCGGGCGTCGTCGTGGTGGAGGACGCCCGGATCCGCTCCGTCGACCCCTGGCCGACCGAGCTCCCGGAGGGCTGCGTCGCCGTGGACCTCGCGGGCCGGACGCTCCTGCCCGGCTTCGTCGACGCCCACGTGCACCTCGTCTACCGGGAGGGCCTGGACGACTGGTACACGTTCGAGCTCGCCACGCCGCTCGAGGCCGCCGCCGTCGACGCGACGATCAACGCCGGTCGGCTGCTCGAGATGGGCATCACGTCGGTGCGTGACGTCGGCACGCGCGGCAACATCGCCGTGGTGCTGCGGGACGCGATCCGGGGCGGCCGGCTGGGTGGGCCGCGCGTCCGCGCGTCGAAGCAGATCATCTCCGTCTCGGGCGGTCTCACGGATGTCCACCCGAGCCACCTGCCGATCGACGGGCGGCACGCCGCGACGACCGGCGAACGGGTGACGGGGCCGTGGGAGGCCCGCGACGCGGTCCGCCGTCAGGTCAAGGACGGCGTCGACTGGATCAAGGTCGAGGCGAGCGGCACGTTCAACAGCCCGTACTCGCCCGGCGATCGCGAGACGATGTCGGCCGAGGAGCTCCGGGCGATCGTGGACGAGGCCTCCGACAAGGGCCGCCCCGTCGCCTGCCACGCCGAGTCGCGACGGAGCATCCTGCGGGCCGCCGCCGCTGGCGTGCGGACGATCGAGCACGCCGTCGACCTGGACGACGCGGCCGTCGAGGCCGTCCTCGAGGCCGGCGCGGCGATCTGTCCGACGATGGGGATCTACCGCAACCTGGCCGTCCGCGGCCGTGAGTTCGGGTTCGCCGACGAGGTGGTGGAGCGCAACCTGGCCAATCACCGCCGCCACGTGGAGTCGATCCGCCGGGCCCACCGCGCGGGGCTGACGATCATCGCCGGGAGCGACGCCGGCTCGTCCCGGTTCCCGCACGACGGCGCGCTGCTGCGGGAGATCTGCCTCTACGTCGAGCTGGTCGGGATGACCGCGGGCGAGGCGCTCGTGACCGCGACCCGCGCGGCCGCGACGGTGATCGGGCTCGGCGACGAGGTCGGCACGATCGAGGCGGGCAAGCGGGCCGACCTCGTCGTGATCGCCGGCGATCCGCTCGGGCGCATCACGACGCTGACCGACCCGGGCGCCGTGGAAGCTGTGCTGCAGGACGGCCGCGTCGTCGCGGGGGCCCTCCCCGGAATGGGCTGACGTCTCCGCCGGCCGGGAGCGCGACCGCGCTCCCGGCCGGCGCGATCACCCGTCAGGCGGGCGAGCCGCCGTTCGATGAGCCGTCGGCCTCGCCGAGCAGGCGCTCGGCCAGCTTGCGCTTCTCCTCGGGACCGAGCTTCTTGATCTCGTTCTCCATCGCGCGCGTGTTGACGACCTGGTTCCAGTAGTCGAGCGAGTCGTAGCCGAGCAGCGCCGTCTTGCCCACGAACTGGCGCAGCACCTCGTTCGTCGGGCCCATGACCCAGCCCGCCTTGCCGTCGCGCAGGTAGCGCTCGATGTCGAGCGGCTTCTTCTTGTAGCCCGTGCCGCCCGTGCAGTGCAGCATCTTGTCGACGACCCGGGCGACGTTCTTCGCGGCCCGGAACTTGATCTGCCACAGGAACGGCAGGTAGTCCGCGCGGGCGAGCTCGCCGACCGGCGGATTGCGTCGCGCGTCGTCCGTGACCTTGTCGAGCGCCTGGGCGACCGAGAACGTGAACGCACGGGCCGAGTTCGTCTCGATGATCGCCTCGCCGACGGCGTCCTGGATCGTCGGGTAGTCGCAGACCCGCAGGCCGACGTCCTTGTGCGTCTTGCGGGTCGTGTGGGAGATCGCGATGTCGATCGCGCCGAGCGCGATGCCGCTCCAGACGCCGGAGGACCCGATCAGGAAGTTCGGATCGACGGACTCGTCGTTCGAGGCGGCGCCGTCACCGATCGGACCGACGAGCTGCTGCTCGGGCACGAAGCCCCAGTCGACGAGCAGGGAGCCGGACTGGTTGCCCCGCAGGCCGAGGGCGTCCCACTCCTGCGGCTCGGCCTGGATCTGCGAGGCGTCGATCAGGAAGACGGACAGGTTCGAGTAGTCGCCGCCGTAGTCGGGCGACGTCGTCTGGCAGACGTAGAAGTCGGCGAAGCCGCCCGAGGTCGTCCACGACGCCTTCTTCAGCACCTCGAAGCCGCCCTCGACCCTACGGGCGCCCGACGCCATCGGGTACCAGAAGTGGGAGCCGGTCTCGGGGTCCGAGTAGGAGAGCGTGCCGATCAGCCCGTCCTTGACCTTCTTCAGGTAGTTCTCGACGAAGTAGTCCGTCTGGCGCAGGCGGAGCGTCTCGACGGCGCCCGTGTGCATCACGTAGCACATGGCACAGGAGGCGTCGCCGTAGCGCGCGATCGTCTCCGTGACCCACGCGTAGAAGACGTGGTTCTGGCCCAGCCCGCCCCACTCCTTGGGCAGCATGACGCCGAGGAAGCCGTCCGGCCCGAGCGCCTCGAGGCTCTCGCGCGGGAACGTCAGCGTGGCGTCGTTGTGACGCGCCCGCGGCCGGATCTCCGTCTCGCAGATCTCCCGAAGGCGCGCCAGGAGTCCGATCTGCTCCTCGTTCAGGAACCAGACCGGGTCGAACATCGGGTCGAGTCCGTTCTTGGTCTCCTCGGCCACCGCGGCCATACGTCTCCTCCTTCGTCACCACCTGACCGCTCGTCAGGCGACTCATCGCCGGCGCCGATCGTACCGTCGGGCCAAGGTGGAGCATACGTGCGGAAGCCACACCGCGGACGGCCCGGGGGTGGGCGCCTCCCCGGGTTGCCGACCGGGGTGGGGTCGCCTACGCTCGGCCCCCGCAGGTCCCTCGGAGGACCGGCCCACGAGACACACACACGGAGGATGCATGGGAGCGATCGAGAGCGGGCTCCAGCTCGAGAACCTGGTGTCGACCGTGCTCGCGTCGCCGAGGGTGGCCCCGCCGCCCGCGACGCTCGGCGAGGCCCGGAACGCGCCGGGGCGTGACGCGCAGATCGCCGACATCCAGGCCCGGATCGAGCGCGAGGGGATCCAGTACGTCTTCTTCCAGCAGGTGTCGGTGTCCGGGCACGTCAACGGCAAGGGCGTCGTCTCGGACTTCTTCGCCCAGGTGGCGAAGAACGGCTACCAGCTCGTCTACGGCGCCACGGCCGACCTGTTCCTCGACCGGCACGAGAACTACATCGGGTTCGGCCCGCACACCTCCGAGCTCGCGGCGATCGCCGACCTCGACACGTTCAGCGTGCTCCCGTGGGACCCGCGCGTGGCCCGCGTGTTCTGCGACTGCTACGACACGGAGACGGGCGGGCTGCTCGAGTCGGACCCCCGGCAGAACCTGAAGGTGGTGGCCGACGAGGTCGAGGCCGAGCTGTCGGAGCTGCTCGGCACGCAGGTCAGCTTCCTGTGCGGGATCGAGCCGGAGATGATGTGGTTCGGGCAGAAGCCGTCGGGCGGCCAGGAGCCGATCGGGCTGACCAAGCCCTGGTGCTACCACATCAACCAGTTCGAGCAGCTGCGCGAGGTGATCCTCGACGTCGTGGCCTACGGCAAGGCGCTCGGGCTGCGGATGAGCTACGGCGACCACGAGGACTCGCCGGGCCAGCTCGAGCTGAACTTCGCGTTCGACCGCGCCTCGCGGACGGCCGACAACCTGACCACGTACCGCCAGATCTGCGCGGCGGTCGGCCGGAAGCACGGCCTGTTCCCGTCGTTCATGCCGAAGCCGTTCACGGGCGTGTCGGCGAACGGGGCGCACCACCACTTCACGCTCGTCGACGAGTCGGGTCGGAACGTCTTCTACGACCCGAACGGCCCGGCCACGCTCTCGGACGCGGGGCGGAGCTTCCTCGGCGGCATCCTCAAGCACTACCGCGCGCTGACCTGCGTCTCGGCGCCGACGGTCAACTCGTACAAGCGCTTCTTCGACGAGGGCTTCTGGGCCCCGATCCACGCCGACTACGGCTGGCAGAACCGGACCTGCGCCGTGCGGGTGGCCGGCTCGGGGCGCTTCGAGTACCGCTCGGTCGACTCGGCCTGCAACCCGTACCTGACGCAGGCCGCGCTGCTGACCTGCGGGCTCGAGGGCATCCGCGACAAGATCGACCCCGGTCCGCCGCAGTCCGAGAACGTCTACGAGGTGCTCGACCGGGGCACCACGATCGGCCGCGTGCCGAACACGCTCGGCGAGGCCCTGGACGCGCTGCACGAGGACGAGACGGTCAGGGGGGCGCTCCGCGGGCACCTCTACGAGGTCTTCCGGCACTACAAGCGCGACGAGTGGGAGCGCTTCTGCTCGGCCGTCACCGACTGGGAGCGCGACCAGTACTTCGACGTCCTGCCGTGATCGGCGGCCGGTGCGAGGGACGCACGCGTCCCGAGGGCCGTATGTGCATTTCGTCCCTCGCACCGGCGGCCGGATGTGGCCGAATCGCTCCTAGACGGGGCCTCTAGGCCTCGATACGCTCCAGCGCCACGGGCCGGTATGGAGCTTCCCTCCACCGTGCGCCCGTCGGCCGTCACTCCGAAGCGAGGCAGACCAGAGATGTGCGGGATCGCCGGGATCATCTACCGCGACGGGGAGCACGACGTGGGGCGCGACCTCACGCGCATGCTCCAGTCGATGAAGCACCGCGGGCCGGACTCCACCGGCTTCGCGCTCTACGGGCCGGTCGGTCCGCAGATCGTCGTGCGCTACACGCTCGCCGACGCGAACGACCCGCGCGGCATGCACTTCGACGAGCGCATGGTCGGCAACCGACGTGAGGTCTCCTCGCGCCTGCGCAGCGCGGGCGCCGTCATCGAGGAGCTCGAGCAGGAGACGGCCTACGCCGACCGCGCGGTGCTGACCTACGACGGCGACCTGAAGACGCTCACCGACCTGCTCGAGGACATCCAGGGCTGCGAGGTCCTGTCGCTCGGCCACTCGCTCGAGATCGTCAAGGACCTCGGCGACGCCGAGGCCGTCTGCTCGCAGTACGGCCTGGAGACGTTCCGCGGCACGCACGCCATCGGCCACGCGCGGATGGCCACCGAGTCCGAGGTCGACATCTCGGGCGCCCACCCGTACTGGGCCTACCCGTTCCCGGACGTGGCCGTGGTCCACAACGGCCAGCTGACGAACTACTTCCAGTGGCGCCGCCGCCTGGAGCGGAGCGGCCACCGGTTCCAGTCCGAGTGCGACTCGGAGATCATCGCCGTCTACGTGGCCGAGCGGATGACGGAGGGCTACACCCTCGAGGAGGCCATGCGGCAGAGCCTCGAGGAGCTCGACGGCGTCTTCACCTACATGTGCGTGACCGCGGACGCCCTCGGCGTGGCGAAGGACGAGATGGCCGCCAAGCCGCTCGTGCTCTACGAATCGGACCAGCTCGTGGCCGTGGCCTCCGAGGGCACGGCGATCGAGACGCTGACCGACGGCGACACGTACGACCCCTACGAGGGCGAGGTGATGGTATGGCAGCGGTAGGCGAGCGCGCGGTCAGCTACGACGCACGCGGCCTGGCGGAGCCGAACGCGGTCGCGCCCGAGACGGCGGTCGTCGACGGCCAGACGGCCGAGCTCGACGCGGCCGACCTCTCGATCCGACAGATCAACCTGGAGCTCCGGCGCCTCGTCTACGGGCTCGGCGTGACCGACGTCGTGGTCCGCAACCCCGGCTCGAAGCACTCGCTCGGCGTGGGCATCCTGACGCGCTGCCGGATCCGCTTCGAGGGCAGCCTCGGCTACTTCGCCTGCGGGCTGCTCGACGGGCCCGAGGTGCACATCACGGGGCGCGTGGGCTGGGCGGCGTGCGAGAACATGATGTCCGGCGTCGTGGTCATCGAGGGGAACGCCGGCTCCCAGACGGGGGCGGCGCTGCGCGGCGGCGACCTCGTGGTCAAGGGCCGCGCCGGCGCGCGCTCGGGCATCGACCAGAAGGGCGGCACCATCATCACGATGGGCAGCGTCGGGGCGATGACGGGCTTCATGATGCAGCGCGGCCGCCAGGTCATCTGCGGCGACGCGGGCCCGGGGCTCGGCGACTCGATGTACGACGGGACGATCTACGTGGCCGGCAAGGTCAAGGCCCTCGGGATCGACTGCGTGCCCGGTGAGTGGACGGACGCCGACACCGAGTTCATCGAGCGCAAGTTCCGCATCTACGACCTCGGCTCGCCGCCGTCGTTCGACAAGTTCGTCTGCGGCAAGAAGCTCTACAACTACGACAGCCTCGAGCCGGCCGAGCGCAAGCTCGTCCTCTAGGACCGGGAGACCACATGGCGGCCACCGACGACATCCGGCAGCACCCGGACCGGGCCAACATCGACCAGCAGCGCAGCGTGCTCGGGCACTCGCAGATCTTCACGCCGGAGGTCATCGACGACATCCACGTGAAGTCGGAGCTCGGCCGCTACCGGATGCGCGGCTTCTCGATGTTCAAGAAGATCCCGCACTGGGACGAGCTGATGTTCATGCCCGGCACGCTCACGCGCTTCGTGATCGAGGGCTACCGCGAGAAGTGCGAGACGAAGACCGTGCTCGGCGCGCGCTTCGCGAAGAACCCGCTGACGCTCGACATCCCGATCTACATCACGGGCATGAGCTTCGGCGCGCTCTCGATCGAGGCGAAGATGGCGCTCGCCAAGGGCGCCTCGATGGCCGGGACGGCGACCTGCTCGGGCGAGGGCGGCATGATCCCGCCCGAGCGCGAGCTCTCGACCAAGTGGTACTACCAGGTCATCCAGAGCCGGTACGGGTTCAACCCGCACCACCTGATGCTGGCCGACGCGGCCGAGTTCTTCATCGGCCAGGGCTGCAAGGTCGGGCTCGGCGGGCACCTGATGGGCCAGAAGGTCACGGAGCAGGTGGCCGAGATGCGCTCGCTGCCCGTCGGCATCGACCAGCGCTCGCCCGCCCGGCACCCGGACTGGCTCGGCCCGGACGACCTGTCGCTGAAGATCCAGGAGATCCGCGAGGCGACCGACTACCGGATCCCGATCCAGCTGAAGCTCGGCGCCGCGCGCGTCTACGACGACGTGCGGATGGCGGCCAAGTGCGGCCCCGACATCATCTACCTGGACGGCGCCGAGGGCTCGACGGGCGCCGGGCCGCACACGGCGACCGAGGAGACCGGCATCCCGCTGATGGCGGCCATCCCCGAGGCGCGGCGCGCCCTCGAGGACGTCGGCCTGGCCGACGAGATCGACCTCGTGGTGGCGGGAGGCATCCGGAACGGCGGCGACATCGCCAAGTGCATCGCGCTCGGGGCCAAGGCCGTGGCCATCGGCCACTCGGCGCTGATCGCGCTGAACTGCAACAAGGAGATCCCGGGCGTCACCGACTACGAGGGGACGATCGGGGTCAAGGCCGGGCGCTGCTACCACTGCCACACGGGCCGCTGCCCGGTCGGCGTGACGACGCAGGATCCGGAGCTGCGGGCCCGCCTGGAGGTCGACGCCGCCGCCGAGCGGGTCTACAACTTCCTGCACGCGATGACGCTCGAGCTCCAGATGCTGGCCCGGGCCTGCGGCAAGACGGACGTGCACAGCCTCGAGCCCGAGGACCTCTGCGCACTGACCGTCGAGGCCTCGGCGATGGCCAAGGTGCCGCTCGCGGGCACGACCTACATCCCGGGCGTGACCGAGCAGCGCACGCTCGACGAGATCAAGGGCCTCGTGCAGGGCCTCGTGCCCCAGCCGCACGGCGAGTCCGACCGCGAGTTCGTGCGACCGGCGGCCGACTGATGGCCCCCGACGAGCACATCCTGAACGACCCGGACCAGATGCACCACGACCCGCACGCGGGCGGTCACGCCACGGCCGAGGGCGGCCCGGGCGGCGACGAGCAGCACGCGCAGAGCGTGACGGGGCACCACCCCGAGCGCGCGCAGTGGACGATGGGCACCTCGATCGACTCGGAGGCGCTCTGGGGCCGACGGTTCCCGTACCAGGAGGACCTGTCCCTGGTCGAGGACGTCGACCTGGTGGCGGCGACGCCCGGGGCCGACATCAACTGGCTCGAGGACGTCGACCTCCTCCAGGAGGAGGGCATCCCGGCCGTCTTCGACCGCTACTCCAACTGCTTCCTCAAGATCCACTTCCCGATCCCGGCGGGGCGCGAGAACGAGATCGCCCGCAAGGTCCTGATCAAGCACCTGCAGTCGGGCAACTCCTACGGGATCCGGATGAAGGAGAAGCACGCCAAGTTCGCGCAGCCGGAGCTCGGGCCGTGGGTGGCGAACTCGCGGACGGTGGGGGAGAACTACACCCCGCCGGTGCTCGAGGGCTGGGAGCCGCCCGTCCACTGACCGCCGTGTGACCGGCGCCCGTGGGGCGGGCGCCGGTCGCGCGTCACCACCTCGGCGGTACGGTGCCGGCATGGGCGCGGCGAAGCCGGCGGTGGCGTTGCGGGGCGGCCGCGTCGTGCGGTACGCGCGGCACGACGATCTCCGCACGGCCCTGGACGCGGCACGACTCGCGTGGCCGACGAGGTCCGGGTCGAAGGACGGTCCGGCGCCGCCGGCCTGCACGCCTGACGGTCGTCCGGATCGTCGACGTCGTCTCCGACCTGGGGCGGTAGCGGCTCAGGCCCCGAGCGCCCGCGAGACCTCGCGGCCGGCCTGGACCAGCGCGGGCCGGGCGACGTCCATCGCGTCCGGCGTGAAGCGGGCGGCGGGCCCCTGCAGCCCGAGGACGGCCGCCAGGTCGCCGCGCGCGTCGAGGACGGGGACGGCCACCGCGTTGAGGTCCGGCTCGCGCTCGCCGACGGCGCGGGCCACGCCCTCGAGCCGGATCCGTTCGACCTCCCGCCGCAGCGCCGCCGGGTCGGTGATCGTCCGGGACGTGTAGCCCGTCAACGGGCCGTCCGGGTCCGCCACGACCCCGTCACGACCGAACGCGAGCATGACCTTGCCGACGGCCGTGGCGTGCGCCACGCTCGGTCGGCCGACGCGGGCCACGGAGATCACCGTCCCGGCCCGGCCGGGCACGAAGTCGGCGGTCACGGCCTCGTCGCCCGCGGGCAGGGACAGCGTGGCCGTCTCGCCGTGGCGGTCGACGAGGTCCTCGAGGAACGGCCGCGCCAGCGCGCGGACGTCCAGACGGGCCAGGACGGCGTTCGCGAGCTGCAGCACGCGCGCGCCGAGACGGTAGCGGCCGCTGTCCGGCAGGTGCTCCACGTAGCCCGCCGCGGTCAGCGTGGCCAGGACGCGCGACACGGTGGCGGCGTTGATCGCGGTGCGGCGGCTGATCTCCGAGGTGCCGAGCTCCCCGCCGGGAGCGGCGCCGAGGGTGTCCAGGACCTGCGTCGCCCGTGCGACCGCCGCCAGTGTCCGAACGGCCGGGACTCCCGTCCGGCCCACGTCAGGCGCCCCGACGGACGGTGGTACGCTGGCGGCCGGTCGTGCCGTCCGAACCCCGAGGGAGCGCCGTCCTGCCCGTACCGATCACTGCCGCATGAGCGCCGCCCCCCGCCCGTTCGACGTCCCGGTCGCCGTCCCCGCGCCGGACGTCGAGCTGCTCCATGACGTGGTGCGCGCGGTCTCGTCGAGCCTCGAGCTGCCGGTCGTGCTGAGCTCCGTCGTCGAGCTCGTCACGCGCGCCGTCGGGTGCCACGCCTGCTACGTCTTCCTCGCCGACCAGAGCGGCCGGATGGTGCTCGAGGCGTGCAGCTCCGAGCGCTACGCCGACTCCGTCGGCAAGGTGGTGCTCGAGCCGGGCGAGGGCCTCGCCGGGTGGGTGGCGCGCCGCCGGATGCCCGTCTTCATCGCCGAGGATGCGCTCGCCGACCCGCGCGTCCGGATCCTCGACCAGTTCGAGGAGCACAAGTACCAGTCGCTCGTCTCGCTGCCGCTGATCGGCAAGGGCGGCGAGGTCTTCGGCGTCATCGCCGCCCACGGCGCCGCGCCGCGCGAGTTCACCGCCGCGGAGCAGCGCTTCCTGCTCTCGAGCGCCGCCCTGGCCGCCGGGGCGATCGAGAACGCCCGGCTGTACGGCGAGACCTCGCGGCGCGTGGACGTCCTGGAGCGCCTCGTGCAGCTGTCGCGCAGCATCGCCGAGGGCGAGACGATCGACGTGCTGCTCCGCGACGTCTGCTCGCGCCTCCTGCCTCTTCTCGGCGCGGCGTCGTGTCGGCTCTTCCTGCGCGACGACGACCACGCCCGGCTGCGGCTGCGCGCCTACGCGCCGCCGGGCAGCTGCGACGGCGGTGTGACGTCGATCGGCATCGAGGACGTCGGAGCGGCGGTCGGGCCCGACCGGCACGGCGTCGAACGCGTCGCGCGCCTGCTCGGCGACGAGACGGCCCAGGCGGCCGAGTGGCTCTTCCAGCCGCTGCTCGTCTCGGGTGAACTGCTCGGCCTGCTCGCCGTCCGCGGTCGTGGCGGCCGGCGCTTCGGGTCCGAGGACCGCGACCTCGCGGCGACCGCGATGGCCCAGGCCGCCGTCGCGGTCGAGAAGATCCGGCTGCTCGAACGGCTCGAGGAGCGGAACCTGATCAAGGACTTCTTCGACGACCTCGCCGCCGGTGACAGCGCGGCGGCCCGCGGCCGGGAACGGCGACTGAGCTGCGATCTGGCCACGCCGCGGGTCGTCCTGATCGCGACCCGCTACGGACCACACGCGGCCGGCGCGGACGAGAGCGGCTGGGCCGCCGCCCTCGAAGCCCGCCTCGCCGTGCGCTTCCCGGCCGCGCTCTTCGACCGCAGCGAGCACGGCCTCCGCGCGCTGCTCCCGGTCACGCCCGCGTCCGAGGCGGAGGCGCGGGCCTGGGTGCGGGAGGCGCACGCCGCCGTGTCGTCCGAGGACCTGCCGGTCGCGGTCGGCCTGTCCGAGGTCTGTACCGGCCGACCGGGCTACGTGGCGGGCTTCGAGGAGGCGAACCTCGCCCTCTCGGCGGCCGCCGTCCTGCACGGCAGGCCGTCCGTCATGGGGTTCGACGAGCTCGGCCCGTACAAGTACCTGCTGCGGCTGCCGCGCGGCACGCGCGATCGCCACTGCGACCGGCTGCGTCCGCTGCTCGAGTACGACCGGGACCACGGGTCGCAGCTCTTCCTGACCCTCGAGGAGTACTTCCGGCGCCGCGGCCGCGTGGCCGCCACGGCGGCGAGCCTCTACATCCACCCGAACACGCTCCGCCAACGCCTGGGCCGGATCGCCGCGCTCACCGGTCTCGACGTCGAGCGCGAGGACCCGCTCACGCTCGAGCTCGCCATGAAGCTCGTGCGCCTCGAGGACTCCGTCACCCGCGGCACCTGAGCGCTCCTCCGCCCGCATCGGCGCCGCGGTCAGCTCCAGGGGTAGGGGCTGTGCGAGACCGGGTGCAGGTCGCCGGTCGCGAAGCGCTCGTAGCGGAACGGGTAGAGCAGCGACGAGTGCTCGCCGAGCAGCACGCGGGCGACCTCCCGTCCGACGCCGATCATCTTGTAGCCGTGGTTCGAGTCGGCGATCACGTAGACGTTCGGGCGCATCTCGTCGAAGACCGGGAAGTTGTCGACCGTGAACGCCCCGACACCGCCCGACCGGACGGTCTTGTAGGCCGAGCGCATCCCCGAGAAGCGCTCCATGCAGTGCGAGAGCGCCGCGACCCACATGTCGGCGAAGCCCGGCTCCACGGAGGAGCTCGGGTACGGGTCGACCTGGAAGTCGTGTCCCTTCGGGAGCGGTGACGCGCCGCCCTGCACGCCGTGGCGGTCCCGCTTGAAGTAGATGCCCCACAGCTCGTCCGTGATCAGCCGGCCGTCGTCGTCGTGGAGCGGCGCATCGGAGTCGACGTGGATCACCGGCGGGATCCCGCCCTCGGCGGTGGCGAACAGCGACGGGTCCATCGTGATCTCGCCCTCCTGGAGGTACCAGAAGGTCCACATCTCGCGGTCGCGGTGCACCTCGCCCTCGGGTGTGCGCACGTCGAGGCGCTGCGGCAGCCCGAGCATCCCCCAGATCTCCTTGACCCACGGTCCGGCGCCCACGACCACCTGCTCGACCTGGATCGAGCCGCCGTCGGTCTCGACCGTCGTGACGGCACCGGAGTTGTCGAGCTCGAACCCGGTCACCCGGACGCCCTCGAGGATCTGGACGCCCTCGCCGCGGGCCTTCCCGGCCAGCCCCTGGATGGCGTCGACGTTGTAGGCGAACCCGCCCTTGTGCTCGTGCAGGCAGACCGTCACGCCGCGGCCGCGCCAGTCCGGGTAGAGGCCCCGCATGTAGTCGCGGACCTCGCGCTCGCCCACGATCAGGTCCGAGGGGTAGCCGATGCGCTGCTGCCGCTCGTGCACCTCGATCAGGTCCTGCTCCTGGACCTGCGGGCCGAGCGCCATGTAGCCCACGCTGTTGTAGGCGTACGCCGCCGGGTCCTCCTCCCAGACCTCGACGTTGGCGGCCATCAGCTCGGCCATCGCGGGCTGGTAGTAGTTGTTGCGGACGACGCCGCACGCGATCCCCGAGGCCCCCGCGGCCACGCCGGTCTTGTCCACGACCAGGATGTCCTCGCCGCCGCCCTGGCCGCGGGCCTTCAGCTCCTTGGCCAGGTGGTAGGCCGTGGAGAGGCCGTGGACGCCCGCGCCGATGACGAGGTAGCGCGTGGACTTGGGGACCTGCATGGTGTCGACCTCCGGCCGTATTGCCATGACGGCAATCGTGTTGCCATACGTTGTAGGTGGAGACTAGACGGCGGGCGGGTCCGACGCAAGCGCCGGGCTCCGAGGCGAACGCCGGCCCACACCGCCCGGCCGCGGCCAGGCGGCGCTCGCCGTCGGGCGCGAGCTGACGAGCCGGAACCAGCCGGTGCGTCGGCGTCGGGCCGACAGGTCATGCTCGCGCAGGACGCCACGGAGACGGGCCACCGTCAGGACGACCGGGTCGACGAGCTCGAGCCGTCCGCCGGCCGC
>CADCWC010000219.1 GCA_902806305.1 uncultured Thermoleophilia bacterium
CCGACGGGCGGCCGCGACGTAGTCCTCGGCCGCGTCCATCGCCACGTCGGCGAGGGCCCGGGCCTCGTCGGGGTCGACCTCGCCCGTCTCGCCGAGGTAGCGGAGGTAGGCCGCGACTGCGGCGGGCGTGGCCTCGATGTCGTCGGCCTCGACCTCGAGGCCGTGCGGGGCGTACTCCGTCATGAACGTCCGGAGCTCGTCCCCGCGCCAGCCGACGAGGTCGCCCCCCACCTCGTGCAGGCGGTACTCGCCCAGCGCGTGCGCCACGAACGCCGCATGCTCGATGGCCTCCGGTCGGTCCCCGCGCCGGGCCAGCCAGGCCTCGAAGCCCTCGACCAGGCCCTCGTTCCGGCGGTGATCCTCGTCGTGGTGGCCGTGGCCGTGGCCGTGGTCGTGATCGTGGTCGTGGTCGTGGTCGTCGTCGTCCATGAGGGGCAGCGCGAGCAGCTCCTCCACCAGCAGGTCGGCGTCCGGCACCTCGCCCGCGCGCAGGACCAGCTGGAGCACCGCGATCCCGGCCGGCGTCGGTCCGACGCCGAGCTCCACGTTCGACCGGGCGGCGCGGGTGACGCGCTCGAGCGCCTCGGCCGGGTCGACCGGCTGCCTGCGCAGCCCGCCCTCGAGGCTCTCGTCCACCTCGGCGAGCAGCGTCTCGCGGTCGAGCGGCTGTGATGTGAGGCCGTCCTCGATCGCCTCGGAGCCGTCGGCGCGGGTGAACGCGAAGGCCTGCACCCGCTCGTCGCCAGTCCGGCGGCAGAGCAGGCTGAGGCTCGCGAGCGGCTCGTCACGGTCGACGTCGAAGGCCTCGACCAGCCGCAGCTCGCCCACGTGCGCGAGCGCCGCGGTGGGCTCGGCGCCCGCCTGCGCCAGGCGGTCGGCCGCCGCCGCGGCCCGACGGGCCAGTGGCGGGACACCGACCTTCGCCATCGCGGCGAGGAGGGTGACCCCGTCCGCCTCCTGCTCGAGCGTCGCGATCACGTCGTCGAGCGCCTCCGGCGCGGCGTCGGGCGGCACGAGCTCGAGCGCCATCTGCTCGAGGACGGCCGGGTCGGCGTCGAGCGCCTCGAGCGTGGCGCCCGCGAGGAACGTCCGGAGCGCCGCAGCGTGGTCGTGGGCGGCCGCGCCGCCGCTCGGGTCCTCGACGCTCATGGTCACGGGACGCTACCAGCCCCGCGCGCGGACGAGCCCGGCTCGCTCAGCCGCCGAGCGCGCCGATCTGCCGCACGAGGTCGAGGTGCAGCGCCACGGCGTAGCCCAGGTCGTCGACGTGCAGGCGCTCGTCGCGGTTGTGGACGCCGTCGGCCACGACCTCCGACGGCGTGTGGCGGAGCGGCCAGAAGCCGTAGGCGACCGTGCCGAAGGCCTGCCGGAGGAAGTGCGAGTCGGTGAAGCCCGTGCTCAGCGTCGGGACGAGGACGGCGTCCGGGTCGTGACGGCGCACGACGTCCCGGACGGCGTCGTAGAGCGGCGTGTCGAGCGGGGACACCGTCCCGCCCATCGGCTCCTCGAGGAACTCGAGCTCGTAGGGCACGTCGTGCCCGAGCAGGGCGCGCAGCTCGGCCTCGAGGCCGTCGGCGTCGGTGTCCGGGAGCAGGCGACAGTCGCAGATGACCGTCGCCCGCCCCGGGATCACGTTGCGCGCCGCCGACCCGGCGAGCTGGGTCGGGGCCACCGTGGTGCCGAGGAGCGCGGGAATCGTGTGCTCGAAGGAGGGGTGCTGCGCCGCCGCGACGCGGGCCGCCTCGTCGAGGTCCTCGACCGGCCGGCCGGTCAGCGCCTCGAGCATGGCGGCCGTCTCCGGCAGCAGGCGCGCCGCGGGCCGGTGCGCGGCGAGACGGTCGATCAGCCGGGCCAGACGTGGCACGGCGTTCGCCCCGGCCGTCGGCCTGCTGGCGTGGGTCGCCTCGCCGAGGGCCGAGACGGCGACCGGGAGCGTCCGCTTCTCACCGACCGCGATCAGCACGGCGGTCCGCCCGTCGGCGAGCGTGAGGCGGTCGCCACCCCCTTCGTTGATCGCGAAGTCGGTCCGGAGGTCGGGGCGAACCCCCACGAGCCACTCGAGCCCGACCTTCGCCGTGCCGTCCTCCTCGTCGGCCTCGGCGATGAACACGATGTCGCCTCGGGGACGGAAGCCCGAGCGCGCCAGCAGCGCGAGCGTGACGGCGCGCGTCGCGGTCTCGTTCTTCATGTCGGCCGCGCCTCGGCCCCACACCCAGCCGGCGGCGTCGACGTGACCGGCGAAGGGCGGATGCGTCCAGTCCGCGGGCCGACCCGCCGGGACGACGTCCGTGTGCCCGAGCAGCGCCAGCGACGGCCCGTCACCCGTGCCGCGGAGCCGCGCGACGAGGTCGGCGCGGCCGGGGTCGCGGGCCACGAGCTCGCACTCCACGCCGGCGGCCTCGAGGTAGCGCTGCAGGAGCACCGCGGCGGGCGTCTCGTTGCCGTTCGTGGTGTCGATGCGCAACAGCTCCTGGAGGAGCGGGAGCGCCTCGTCGCGGAGGGCGGCGTGGTCGACTGGCGTGGCCGTGGACGACATCGAACCGGCACGGTAGGGCAGCGGCCGGTCGCGCGCCGCCGGCCGGGGCCGTGGCCGGCCTACGTCGCGTCGCCCGCCACGGCGAGCGTGAGCCCGGCCTCCGGGTGCCGCTCGATCCGCGGATCGGCCACCGTCAGCGACTGCTTGGACATCAGGAACAGCTCGGGGATGATCTCGGCGCGCAGCTTGCCCTGCGCGAAGACGCGGACGACGGAGCTCTGCGAGACGACGACGGCGACGGCGTCCGTGACCCGGCTGATCGAGGCGCCGGCGGCGTGCCGGGTCCCGAGCCCGGGGAGGAAGTTCTCGGGCGCGCCGAGGTCGACCTCGACGAAGCGCCCGGCCGACACGAACGTGCCGTCGTCGGCGACCAGGAAGGCGCCGTCGAGCTGGGCGAGCTCCTTGACGGTCTCGCGGAAGTCGGGCCGTGCGACGTGGAGGATCTCCGGCGGGTGTCCGTAGAGCGGGTCGAGGATCAGCGGCCGCGAGTGCTGCAGCAGCTGCTCGACGTCACCGACGACGAACAGGGTCCCGATCTTGCGCCCCTCGCGACCCTCGCGTGCGACCTCGACGGCCAGCTCGACGATCTCCTCGACGGTGTCCTTCCGGCCCTGCTCGCAGCCGACCCGTCGGGAGACGCCCTCGAAGATCTCGCTCACACCGCCCATGCCATCCGGAACGATGCCATGAGTCGGGGTGTTCCCGCGCCGATGGTTTCCGACGCAAGGAACAGGGTGGCTCGACAGGCCTCGACCATCGTCGCGCACCGCTGACGCGCCGCGGTCAAGCGTTCGGGACCGGCGGCCGGTGCCCCAGATCGGCAGGGTGGGGACCACCCGCGAGCATCGCCTCGGCCGCGCGGCCGAGCGCCGCGTAGGCCACCCCCATCGGGCCGGGGCCGAAGCTGACTCTGGCCACGCCCGCGGCCGCGAGCTCGGCGAGCGGCGGGGCCGTCGCGCCGGCGAGCACGTTGACGGGCGCGTCGAGCTCGCCGACCAGCCCCCGCAAGGCGTCGAGGTCGACCAGCCCGGGGACGAAGATGCAGTCGGCCCCGGCCTCACGGTAGGCGCGACCACGGCGCACGGCCTCGTCCAGACGCCGCTCGCCGTGCAGGTACTCGTCGGTGCGGGCGTTGATCACGAACGGCACGCCCTCGCGGTCGGCGCGGCCGCGGACGGCGGCCACGATCGCCGCGTGCTCCGCCATGGGGCGCATCCGGTCCTCGAGGTTCGCGCCGACCGCGCCGACGGCGATGGCCCGGGCCACGGTCTCGGCCACCTCGTCGGGCGTCGCGCCGTACCCGCCCTCGAGGTCGGCCGTGACCGGCAGGTCGACGGCCGCCACGATCCGGGCGACCGCCTCCACCATCGCGGCGCGGGGCAGGCGCTCGCCGTCGGGCACGCCGTGCGCCGCCGCGATCGACCAGCTCGCCGTGGCGATGGCCCGACAGCCCGGCGCGGCCGCCACGGTGCGCGCGCTCGCGGCGTCCCAGACGTTCACGAGCACGAGCGGATCGCCCGGACGGTGCAGCGCCCGCAGGGTCGTGGCCCGATCGACGGCGCTCACGGCCGCGCCCCTTCGCGCGTGCCGATCCAGAGGCCCCGTCCGCTCAGGCCGTCGGCGTCGAGCGTGGGACGCAGGCCGGCCGCCGCGAAGGCGGCCCGGTACTCGTCCTCGGTGAACAGCCCGAGCTCGTGCCGCTCCCGGAGCGTCTCGACGCCCGCGGACGTCCCGATCACGTAGCCGGCCTCGAGCACGGACCGTCCGTCCTCCAGGCCGGACACCATGGTGCGGGCCACGCTGCACCCCTCCTCCTCGACGACGACGGTGTGGACGGTCCCGGGACGCCACGCCGCGGGACCGAACCACGGCTCGACCACGAGCGCGCCCCCGGGAGCGAGGTGCCGCGCCATGGCCGCGACGGCGGCGTGCAGGCGCGGGACGGTGGCGACGTAGCCGATGGCCGAGAAGAGGCACGTGACCACGTCGAACCTGCGCCCGAGGTCGAAGTCGACCATGTCGCCCTCGTGCAGCGGGACGTCCGGCAGCCTCCGACGCGCGGCCTCGAGCAGCCCGGGATCGACGTCGAGCCCCTCCACGGTGAGCTCGGCGGCGAGCGCCGCCAGGTGTCGTCCGGTGCCGCACGCCACGTCGAGCAGGGTCTCGGCGGCCGGCACGTGGCGGCGGAGCACGTCGCGGAGGCGGCGCGCCTCGCCCTCGAAGTCCTTGTCGCGGTAGACGAGGTCGTAGACCGCGGCCGACGGTCCGAACGGCGCGGTGGTCATACGTGCGCCTCCACGCCCACCTCGACGGGGACGACGGCGAACCGGTCGACGTCGATCAGCCCGCGATCGGTGATCTTCAGCGAGGGGATCACCGAGAGGGCCAGGAAGCTGAGCGTCATGAACGGCGACGGCACGCTGACGCCGAGGTCCGCGAGGGCGGCGTGGAGCTCGTCCATCGCCGCGACGACCTCCTCGGCCGGGCGGTCCGACAGCAGGCCCGCGATCGGCAGCGGCAGCTCGGCGCGGGTCTGACGCTCGTGCACGATCACGATCCCGCCGCCGATCTCGGCCAGGCGGCTCACGCACAGCGCCATGTCGTCGTCGGCGACGCCGACCACGACGATGTTGTGGGCGTCGTGGGCGACCGTGGTGGCGAAGGCGCCGCCCCGGAGGCCGAAGCCGCGGACGAAGCCCACGCCGACGCGCCCGGTGGCGTGGTGGCGCTCGACCACGGCGATCTTGGCCAGGTCGCGCGCCGGGTCGGCCACGAGCACGCCGTCCCGCACGGTCGGCTCCAGCACGAGGTGGTCCGTCAGGAGCTGGTCGGGGACGACGCCGATGACCCGGATCGGACCGCCCTCGGCCCGCAGGCGCAGGTCGGCGCGGCCGACGGGCGCGTTCCGGACCGTCTGGCGGACCCAGACCGGCACCTCCGGGCGCGCGATCGGCAGCACTTCCCCGCCCGAGACGACCACGCGACCCGCCTTGAGGACGGTCGACGGCCGGAACGAGACGAGGTCCGGGAGCAGCTGCAGGTCGGCGTGGTAGCCGGGCGCCACGGCACCCATGCCCTTGAGCCCGTGACACTGGGCGGGGTGCAGCGTGGCCATGAGCAGGACGTCCTCGACCGGGATGCCCGCCGCCACGGCGACGCGGCACATCTGGTCTATCTGGCCCTCGCGCACCAGGAAGTCCGGCTCGCGATCGTCGGTGCAGAACGCGCACCGCTCGGGGCCGAAGTCGCGGACGAGCGGCAGGAGATCGACGAGGTTGCGCGCGTTCGAGGCCTCGCGGATCAGCACCCAGGCGCCCTTGCGCCGCTTCTCGAGGGCCTCGGCGTAGGTCGTGGCCTCGTGGTCCGAGGCGATCCCGGCCGCGAGGTAGGCGTCGAGGTCCCGGCCCGTGACGCCCGGAGCGTGCCCGTCGACGTGCGAGGCCTCACCCAGCTCGAGCTTCGCGAGCTCGGCCGGGTCGCCGGCGATCACCGCCGGGAAGTTCATCATCTCGGCCACGCCGAGCGCGTGCGACCGGCGCAGGATGGACGCCATGTCGCCCGCCGAGAACGGGCGGCGGGGCGACTCGAACGGGCTCGCCGGGATGCACGAGGAGGCCATCACGAAGACCTCGACCGGGAGCGTCTCGCAGACGTCGAGCAGCCAGTGCACCCCGTCCGTGCCGAGCACGTTCGCGATCTCGTGCGGATCGGAGACGACCGCCGTGGTCCCGTGGGCCAGCACCGCGCGGGCGAACTCGTCGACCATCAGCTTCGACGACTCGAGGTGGACGTGGGCGTCGATGTAGCCCGGGACGAGGTACTGGCCGGTGCCGTCGAGGCGCTCGCCGCCCGCGAACGCGCCACGCTCGGCCAGCGCCGCGATCCGCCCGTCGGCGACCGCCACGTCGAGGTCGAGCCACTCGCGCGTGAACGCGCCGAACACCCGCGCGCCCTCGATCACCAGGTCGGGCTCCGCGTCGCCACGGGCCACGGCGATCAGGCGCGCACGGTCGACCATCGCGGCGGAGGCTAGTGCATCGTCGGACGGGGTGTCCGACGCGCCGTGTCGCGCCTCAGACCCCGGCGGTCGGCGCGACGCCGCGGTGCGCCGTGGCCGCCCCGAGCAGACGCGCAGCGCGTCGTGGGCCCGGCGCGGCACGCAGCCGCCC
>CADCWC010000220.1 GCA_902806305.1 uncultured Thermoleophilia bacterium
GCGGCTGATCTCGATCTCGCGCCGGCAGCGCGCGCCGGATCCGGGACTCCCCTGGCTGGCGAACTGCCCGAACGGTGTCCGACTCGGTGACTACCCGGTCGCCCGGGAGAAGGACGACTACCTCATGTTCCTCGGCCGGATGGCGCCGGAGAAGGGATGCCGCGAGGCGGTGCAGGTCGCGCGCGCCACGGGGCGGCCGCTGCGGATCGCGGCGAAGGCGCATGACGGGCCCGAGCTGCTGTACTTCGAGGAGGAGATCGCGCCGCTGCTCGGCGACGACGTCGTGTTCCTCGGCGAGCTCGCACACGCCGACAAGGTCGACGTCCTCGGCCGCGCTGCCTGCTTGCTCTTCCCGATCGACTGGGAGGAGCCATTCGGACTCGTCATGATCGAGGCCATGGCGTGCGGCACGCCGGTGCTCGCGACCGGTCGAGGGTCCGTCCCGGAGGTCGTCGACCCGGGGCGAAGCGGCGTGATCGTCGACGACTGGCGCGACATGCCCGACGCGCTGGAGGACGCCCTCAGGATCGATGCGGCGACGTGCCGCGCCCACGTCGAGGAGCGGTTCTCCGCCGACCGGGTCGTGCGGGACCACGTCAAGGCCTATCGGCGCCTGCTCGAGGGCCCCGACGCGCCGGCGCTCGCCGCGTCGACGGACCGGGAAGCCACGGCGCCCGCGCTCCCCTAGGACCGGTCGGGTTCGGACCGGCCCGGCCCCTCGACCCGCGGGACCGAATCCTCGACGGCGACGGTCCACGGCCGGCCGAACGCCTCGACGCCGTCGACGTGAAGGTCGAGGCCGTCGACCGGCACCTCGGCGGCCGCGGTCAGCGTCTCCGTCACCGGGTCGGGCTCCAGACCGAGGACGGCCTGCAGGCAGAGGATCGGCGCGCCCGAGGCCCAGGCCTGCGGCGAGCACGAGGTGGGATAGAGCACCGGGAATCCGGTCTCGTCGCGATCGAATCCCGCGATCACCTCGGGCAGCCGCCAGCCGAAGTGCTCGGCCGCCTCGAGGAGCGCGAGGAAGAGCCGCGCCGCCTCGGGTGCGTGGCCCGTGCGGGCCAGCCCCGCGCAGGCGATCGAGGTGTCGTGCGGCCAGACCGTCCCGTTGTGGTACTCGATCGGGTTGTAGCCGCCCGAACTCTTCGCCATCGTCCGGACGCCCCAGCCGCTGAACAGCTCCGGCTCGAGCAGGACGCGGGCCGTCGGCGCCAGCCGGTCGTCGGCGACGATGCCCGTCCAGAGCAGATGCCCGACGTTCGAGGTCAGCGAGTCCACCGGGCGCTTGGCGCCGTCGAGCGCCAGGGCGAAGTGCCCGCCGCCCCGCGTCTCGACCCAGAAGTCGCGGTTGAAGCGTTCCTTCAGGCGGGCCGCGTCACGCTCCAGGCGACCCGCCAGCGCCTCGTCGCCCCAGCACACGCGCGCCAGGCGCGCGACGGCGAGCCGCGCCGCGTACGCGTAGCCCTGCACCTCCGCCGCCGCGATCGGCGTCTCGGCCTGGCGTCCGTCCGCGAACAGCTGCGAGTTCCACGAGTCCTTCCAGGTCTGGATCTCGATGCCGCGCTCCGACCGCCGCCGGAACTCGACGTAGCCGTCGCCGTCGAGGTCGGCCGCCCCCTCGAGCCACGCGAGGGCGCGGCGCGCGGACGGCTCCAGCTCCCGCGCGAGGTCGGCGTCGCCCGTCCAACCGTACGTCTCCCCGAGCAGCATGAGGAAGAGCGGCGTCGCGTCGACGGACCCGTAGTACGGGAAGCTCGAGGTGAGCGCGGCGACCTTGCCGTAGCGCATCTCGTGGATGATCTTCCCCGGCTCGGCGTCCTGCTCCGGCCGGTCCTCGTCGGCCTGCAGGGCGGCGAGCGTGCGCAGCGCGGCGCGGGCGAGGTCCTGGCCGAGCATCATCGTCTGGAGGCAGACGATGATCGTGTCGCGGCCGAAGATGGTCATGAACCAGGGCAGGCCCGCCGCGGGCAGGCTCGCCGCGACGGCGTCGGGGCGGTCCATCCGCAGCGCCCCCAGGTCGGCCAGCGTCTGCTCGTAGGCGTCCTCCAACGCGGGGAGGTTCGCCTGCAGCACCGGCGCGCGCGCGTGCCACGTCGCCACGGACTTCTCGACGCGTCGCCGCTCGGCGCCGAAGAACTCGGCAGTGTACGTCGGGCGCCGGGCGTCGCCGTTCGCCAGCAGCACGAGATTGGCTTCGAGCGACCAGGTCCCGTGGGGAGCGAGCGAGACCTCGAAGAACGCCTCCCGCTCACCGGGGATGCCGCGCTCGGAGAACCACAGCAGCGTCGCGACCTCGAAGCCGTCGGCGGTGGCCGAGAACGCGTAGACGTTCTCGGCGCGATCGTAGGCCCGGGTGGCGCGAAGGGGCGTGACGCTGCGGGCGAAGACGAGGTCGCGCCGGCCGAACTCGAAGGACTTGACCTCGAACAGGTCGAGGAAGTCGCAGTCGAACTGGTAGTGGACGAGGACCGAGACCGGCTCGCGGCCGTTGTTGGTGAGCTCGAGTCGCTCCTGCAGGGAAGCCGTGGTGACCGACAGGGACCGGCGCGTCACGACGTCCGCCGCGCCGCGCTCACCGCCGGTGCCGACCCGCCCGAAGCAGCTCACCGCGTAGTGCGCCGTGCTGCCGTTCGAGAGCAGGCGCGGCGGGGCGTCGTCGATGGTCAGCCGCCAGCGCGACAGGTGCCGCACGTCGTCGTGGAACAGCCCTTCGTTCCCCGTTCCGACGTTGCCGTCGTCATCGGCCACGAGAAACGTGTTGCCGTCGAGTGCGGTGACGGTCATGGCGCCTCAGGATAGGGCGGACATCGGCCGCCGCTCCGGTCGCGCGCCGGTCCGGTGGCCCGCCGACACGGACGCGCCCACGGCAGCGTGATCGATCCTCACGCACCATCGCGCGGCATGCCCCATCGGCACGGTACATGCTGGTGCTCCGCCGTCCGCGACCCTCGCCGTCTCGCGCTCGCGAGCCGAGACCCGGGTGGCGTCGATCCGACCGTGACCGGGAGGCCCACGTGGCCGAGAGGAAGACGTCCGAACCGCCCGCCGCGCGGCCCGTCGCGGGCCCGAGGGCGGGCGTCGGACTGCGGCCGCGGGCCGCCACGTCCGGCGACGCGCGTCCCGTGCCGACGCGATGGCGACCCTATCCGCGCCTCGGACGTGGGCCGGCCGGGTCGGTCCACAGGCCTCCGCCTGCGCACGAGACCTGAGCGCCCGTGGAGGGCACCGCCCGCGGCGGTGCGTCCTCCGGCTACCGGTCGCCCACGAGCCGCGCCTCGCCGGCGCGCCGGTAGAGCTCGAGCGCCACGACGCGCTCCTGGGCCAGGTCGACGATCGGCGCCGGGCGGTCGGGGGCCCAGCGGGCCACGAACGCCCCGGTCGGGTCGTGTCGCCGCTCCTGCAGCTCGGGGTTGAAGACGCGGAAGAACGGCGCCGCGTCGAGGCCGGTCCCGGCGACCCACTGCCAGCCCCCGGCGTTCGACGACAGGTCGCCGTCCACGAGGCGGTCGCGGAACAGCCGCTCGCCGCGCCGCCAGTCGAGGTGGAGGTGCTTGACCATGAACGAGGCCGTGACCATCCGGAGGCGGTTCGGCATGAAGCCGCGCTCGTTCATGAGGCGCATGCCGGCGTCGACGAGGCCGAACCCGGTCTCGCCCCGCGCCCAGGCCTCGAAGTGCTCGTCGGTGCCCGGCGTCTCGAGCAGCTCGAAGCGCCGGTCGACGGGCCGCTCGGCCAGATCCGGGTGGTGGTGCAGGACGTACTTGAACCAGTCGCGCCAGAGGAGCTCGGACCGGAACTTGCGCCGCGTGGCCCGCTCGGCCACCTGCGCCGCCCGCCGCGGCGAGACCATCCCGAGCTTGAGGTAGCGCGACAGGCGTGACGTCGCGTCGGGATCGGCGATGTCGTCCCGGTGGCGGGCGTAGCGCTCCAGCCGACCGCTGTCGCGCCACCACCGGAGTCGCTCCAGGGCCGCGGTCTCCCCGGCAGGCAGATCGCTGACCGGACCGGAGAGCCCGAAGCGGGCGACGTCGGGGATCGCGGGCGCCGTCGTGGGCGGCCGCAGGCGCCCCTCGAGCTCGACGGTCACCGGCGTCACCGGGTGGGCGTCGAGCAGGCGCCCCACCGCGCGGGCGTAGGACGAGAACGTGGCGAACGGCGTGCCGTCGTCGCGGCTGACCCGGTCGTGCGGCACGACCGTCTGGTCGTGGTGGAGCCGCAGCGGGACGCCGAGCGCGGCCAACGCCGTCCCGACCCGGGCGTCGCGGTCGAGTGCGAACGGCTCGGCGTCGGCGCACGCGTGGACCTCGACGGCACCGAGCTCCCGCACCAGGCGCGGCAGCTCCACGTCCGGGGCGCCGAGCCGCAGCTCGAGGCCGCCGCCGCGCCCCCGGAGCCGATCGTCGAGGTCGCGCAGGCCGTCGAGCAGGAAGCCGACGCGGACCGCGGCTCGCTCCACGCCGGTGATCAGCTCGGGGTCGAGCACGAACCCGCAGGCCACCGGGCGGCCCGTGCCCGTGGCGGCGACCAGGGCGGGGTGGTCGTCGAGCCGCAGATCACGCCGGAACCAGACCAGGACCGGGGCGGCGGAGGGTTCCGGGGCGGGAGCGGGCATCGGAGGCGCTTCGCAGGGCGCGCGGGGACGGCCGACCGGCCCGACGCCCCATCGCCGGGGGTCGGTGCCTACGCGCCGAACAGCGCGCGGGCGAGCTCGTCGGCGTCGAACGGCCGCAGGTCCTCGAGCGTCTCCCCCACGCCGATCAGCTTGATCGGCAGGCCCAGCTCGTGGGCGATCGCGATCGCGATGCCGCCCTTCGCGGTCCCGTCGAGCTTCGTCAGCGCGATGCCCGTCACGGGCACGGCGGCGGAGAAGAGCCGCGCCTGCTGCAGCCCGTTCTGGCCCGTGGTGGCGTCGATCACGAGCAGGGTCTCGTGGGGCGCCCCCTCGAGCCGGCCCGCGATGACGCGGCGCACCTTGGCGAGCTCCTGCATCAGGTTGTCCTGCGTGTGCAGCCGCCCGGCCGTGTCGACGAGGACGACGTCGCGACGGCGCGCCTCGCCCGCCGAGACGGCGTCGTACGCCACGGCCGCCGGGTCCTGCCCGCGGGTCGCGCCGACGAAGTCGGCCCCCGCCCGCTCGGCCCAGGTCTCGAGCTGCTCGACGGCCGCGGCCCGGAAGGTGTCGCCCGCCCCGACGACGACCGTCGCGCCCGCCCGCCGGAGGTGCTCCGAGAGCTTGCCGATGGTGGTCGTCTTGCCCGTGCCGTTGACGCCGACCACGAGGATCACGGTCGGGCGGGCCGACACGTCGAGGCGCGACTCGGCGTGGGCCATCAGCTCGGCTACCACGCGGCGGAGGCCGTCGGCGAGGTCCTGCGCGGTGGTCAGCCCTCCGGAGGCGGCCTCGCGCTCCAGGCGGCCGACGATCTCCGCCGTCGCGGGCACGCCGCAGTCGGCCAGGATCAGCGCGTTCTCGATCTCCTCCCAGACGTCCTCGTCGGCCGGGTCGAACGTGATCGCCTGGATCTGCTCCGTCATCGCGCGACGGCTCTTGGACAGGTTCTCGCGCAGCCGGCGGAAGAGGCCCCGGCGCCGCTCGGGCTCGGACTCCGCGGGCGCGGGCGCCGCCTCGAGGCCGACGAACATGCGGTCGTAGTCGACGGACGGCGTGCTCACCGGCGCAGCATGGCACGACGGGGCCGGCGGTCCGGACCGACGGGCCCGCGCCGGACGGCGCTCCGACCGCTACACCGAGGCGGGCTCGAGCAGCAGCCGCCGCTCCTCGGCGCTCCGGGGCAGCCGCCGGGACAGCACCTTCGAGACGCCGTCGCCCGCCATCGTCACGCCGTAGAGCGCGTCAGCCGCGCCCATCGTCCGCTGCTGGTGGGTGATGACGATGAACTGGGCCCGGTCGCGGAAGCGGTCGACCAGCGACAGGAAGCGCTCGATGTTCGCGTCGTCGAGTGCGGCCTCGACCTCGTCGAGGACGTAGAACGGACACGGCCGGGCGAGCATGAGGGCGAACAGGAAGGCGATCGCCCCGAGCGCCTTCTCACCGCCCGAGAGGATGCCGAGCGAGGTGATCTGCTTCCCGGCGGGCTGGACCTCGAGCTCCACCCCGGGCTCCTCGTCCTCCGGCGGGCCGTCGGCGTCGGGCGCGCCCTCGGCCGGCGCCTCGTCGTCGGCGCCCGCCACGGCCGGGGCCGGTTCGACGAGCCGGAGGCGCCCGCGGCCGCCGGGGAAGAGCGTCCCGACCACCTCGGCGAAGTTGGCCTGCACCAGGCCGAACGTCGCGTCGAAGCGCCCGCGGATCTCGGTCGAGAGTTCCCGGATCAGCCGGCGCAGCTCGCGCAGCGCACCCTCGAGATCGGCGATCTGCTCGGCGACGTCGGCGGCGCGCGCCTGCGCCTCCTCGTACTCCTGGGCGGCCAGCGGGTTGACCGCGCCGAGGGCGGCCTGGCGCCGTTCCAGCCGCTCGACCGTCGCGCTGTGCGCCTCGAGCTCCTCGGCGGGCAGCGGGTCGAGGCGGTCGACGGCCTCGAGCCCGGAGTCGGCCACCAGCTCGCGGCGACGGCGCAGCGCCTCGGCCAGGCGCTCCTCGACCTGCGCCGCCTCGACCTCGAGCGTCGTCGCGCGGGCGGCGGCCGTCCGCGACTCCCCGTCGAGCACGGCCGCGTCGGAGGCCAGCCGCGACAGCG
>CADCWC010000221.1 GCA_902806305.1 uncultured Thermoleophilia bacterium
AGCGTGATCGACGCGCCCGCCATCTCGAGGCTCGTGATGTAGGAGCCGACGAGGCTGCGGCCGAGCACGAGGCCCCGCTCGCGCAGGATCCGGTCGACCTCGTTGAAGATCAGGTACTGCTCGATGAGCGGCGTCCCGCCGAGGCCGTTCACGAACGCGAGCACCGACGAGCCGGCCTCGGGCCGCAGGTCGTCGAGGACGGCGCTCATCATGGACTCGACGATCTGGGACGCCGGACCGATCTTCTCGCGGCGCCGCCCAGGCTCGCCGTGGATGCCGACGCCGACCTCGATCTCGTCGGGACCGAGGTCGAAGATCGGCGTGCCGGAGGCCGGCGTGGCGCAGGACGTCAGGGCGACGCCGAAGGACCGTGCGCGCTCGTTGACGGCGCGGGCCGCGGCGGCGACCTCGGCCAGCGACCCGCCCGCCTCCGCCCGGGCGCCCGCGATCTTCTCGAGCAGCACGGTCGCGCCCGTCCCACGCCGACCGGCGGTGTAGAGGCTGTCCTCGACCGCCACGTCGTCGTTGACGAGCACGGTCTCGACCTCGATGTCGTCGTCCTCGGCGAGCTCCGCGGCCATCCGGAAGTTGAGGACGTCGCCCGTGTAGTTCTTGACGATGTGGAGGACGCCCGCACCGCTCGAGACGGCGCGGGTCGCGGCGGCCATCTGGTCCGGCACAGGCGACGTGAAGACGGCGCCCGCGCACGCCGCGTCGAGCATGCCGAGGCCGACGAAGCCGCCGTGCAGCGGCTCGTGGCCCGAGCCGCCGCCCGAGACGAGCCCGACCTTGGCCGACACGGGGGCGTCGGCCCGCACCACGAGGAGGTTCTCGGCGTCGATGCGGAGGAGGCCCGGGTGGGCTGCCGCCATGCCCGCGAGCGCCTGGGGCACCAGCTGCTCGGGGTCGTTCAGGAACTTCTTGACCCGAGTGACCGTGCTCACGTCGCCCCTCCCGTTCGTGTCGGGACGACCGCCGCCGTGCCGGTCTCCGCTCCCAGTGGGCGCCGACGCTACCGGAGCGCCGTCCGTCGCGTCAAGCGGCCGGACCGCGCTCCTCGGTCGAGACGTGCAGCTCGCGGAGCTTCGCCCAACGGCCGTCCTCGACGGTCGGGGCGCAGTCGCACGGACCCTCGTTGAGGTTCGCGCCGCAGGAGACGCAGAGGCCCAGGCAGTCCTCGCGGCAGAGGACCTGGAAGGGCATCGCGAGCACGGCGGCGTCGGACGCCCAGCGGTCGGTGTCGACGCGGTCGTCGTCCAGGTACTCGCACGTCATGTCGGCCTCGGCGCCCGGCTCGGGGTTGAAGGCGTGGTACTCCTCGGCCCGGATCGACTCGTCGATGTGCGCCGGCTCGAGGCAGCGGTGACACGGTCCGGTGAGGTGGACGTCGAAGCGGAGCGCGAAGACGAACCCGCTGCGCAGCCGGGTGACGGCGAAGTCCGCGGGGACGGTGGCGGGGTCCGCCTCGTACTGGAGGCCGCCGAGGGTGAACGGCGGGATGGTGACGTCGTGGGTCTCGCGGTGGTGGTCACCGACGGCGAGCCGGACGGTACGGAGATCGAACACGTCGATCCCCTCCTTGGTGACTCTGCCCGGCCCTCGTCGGGGCGTCGCGGTCTCGGTCGGCCGACCGCCGCGAGGTCCGGGTGGATGGACGAATGGCTAGCGGGTGTTCATCTCCTGGAACGCACCGGTGACACCGGAGCTTCCCGTCCGCTCGGGCGAGCGCTGCGACAGCTGCTCCCGGCCGCGCTGCACGGCGCTCAGGAACTTGCCGAGGTTGACCTCGAGCGTCGAGAGGATCTCGTCGGCGTAGTCCTCGGCCCCGAGCCGCACCTCGCGCTCACGGCCCTTGGCCGTCTCGATGAGCTGGTGCGCCTGCCGCTCGGCGAGCCGGACGATCTCCTGCTGCGACGCCTCGTGGGCGGCGAGCTGGCGCGCCTCGGAGATGATCCGCTCGGACTCGCGCTTGGCCTCGCCGATGATCTCCTGCCGCTCCTTGACGAGCCAGCGGGCCTGTTTGATCTCCTCGGGGATCGTGGCGCGCATCTGGTCCAGGATCTCCCAGATCTCCTCGCGGTCGATCCGGACCTGGTCGGTCAGCGGCACCGCTTTGGCGTCGTGGACCAGCTGGTCGAGCTTGTCGATGAGCACCAGGACATCCATGGCAATCCTCCTGACGGCGAGCCTACGGACCGTCCCGCGTACGCCGCAGGTTGGGTCGGTCCGCCGCCTCGAGACACGTAAGCGACCACTTTACGACCGTTCCGTGCCGAACCGCCCCGCAAACGCCCGGGCCACGGCAGGCGGCACGAGGCCCTCCACGGAGCCCCCGAAGGCCGCGATCTCCTTCACGCCGCTCGACGACACGAAGGAGTAGCGACTCGAGCTCATCAGGTAGACCGTCTCGATCTCCGGCGCCATGCGCTTGTTGAGGTGTTGCATCTGGAACTCCCACTCGAAGTCCGAGACGGCGCGCAGGCCCTTGACGAGCGCCGAGGCGCCGCGGGAGCGGGCGAAGTCGACGACCAGGTTCGTGAACGGCTCGGCCGTGACGTTCGCGAACTGCCCGCACGAGTCCTCGAGGAAGGCGATCCGCTCCTCGACGCTGAACATCGGCTCCTTGTGCTTCGGGCGACGGACGACACCGACCACGACGCGGTCGAAGAGGCTCGCCGCACGCTCGATCACGTCGACGTGGCCGAGCGTGACGGGGTCGTAGCTGCCCGGGCAGACCGCGACCCGGGTCACCGGACCTCCGTCGGAGAGGCGCGCAGGACGGTCAGCCGCGCTGCGCCGACCCGCCGGTCGGACAGCACCTCGAAGCCCTCGAGCGCGACCTCCTCGCGCGCCGCGGTCTCGAGCGCCACGCGACCGTCGGCGGTGAGGACGGCGGGGAGGCGGAGGCGGAGCTCGGGCACGAACGCGGCGGCGGCGGCGTAGGGCGGGTCGACGAGGACGAGATCGTAGCGCCGGCCCTCCCGGGCGTCGGCGCGGAGCAGCCGGCGGGCGTCGACCGGGCGGACGCGACACCGCGGTCCGACGCCGAGCGCGGCGATGTTGGCCTCGAGCGCGCGCCGCGCGGCGGGGTCGATCTCGCAGAAGACGCAGGAGGCGGCGCCGCGCGACAGCGCCTCGAGCCCGAGCGCGCCGGTGCCCGCGAAGAGGTCGAGGCACGCGTCGCCCTCGACGGAGCCGAGCGTCGCGAAGAGCGACTCGCGGGCCCGGTCCGACGTCGGCCGCGTCGCCCCGCGCGGCGCCGTCAGGCGACGGGACCCGAACTCGCCCGCGACGATCCTCACCCGCGGACCAGTCCGGCGATCACCGCGCCGAAGCGCTCGTCGGCGGCCGTCTCGACGACGGGGTCCCCCGGCCCGTCGAGCAGCGTCCGGGCGTCCTCGCGCGCCTCCTCGAGCAGCCGCCGGTCCCGCGACAGCCGCGCGTGCCGGAGCTCGGAGCGGCCGCTCTGGAGGCGCCCCAGCAGGTGGCCCTCGCCGCGCATCTCGAGGTCGATCTCGGCCAGGTCGAAGCCGCTCGCGTGCTCGACCAGGGCCTTCAGCCGCGCGCGCCCCTCGTCGGTGGGCTCGGCGGACTCGTAGAGGAAGCAGTAGGACTGCTCGCTGCCACGGCCCACCCGACCGCGCAGCTGGTGGAGCTGTGCGAGCCCGAAGCGGTCGGCGTCCTCCACCACCATCACCGACGCGTTCGGCACGTCGACGCCCACCTCGATCACCGTCGTCGCGACCAGCACGTCGAGCGCGCCGCCCGCGAAGCGGCGCATGACGTCGAGCCGCTCGGCGGCGGGCAGCTGTCCGTGCAGACAGCCGACCCGCACCTCGGAGAGCGGTCCGGCGGCCAGGTGGTCGGCCTCGTCCTCGGCGGCCCGCGCCTGCACCGACTCGGAGCCCTCGACGAGCGGGCAGACGATGTAGGCCTGCCGCCCGGCGCCGACCTGCTCGACGATCCAGCGGTAGTGGTCCGGACGCTTCGCGGCGGGCACGACGCGGGTCGGCACCGGCAGCCGGCCCGCGGGCAGCTCGTCGATGACCGTCACGTCGAGGTCGCCGTACAGCGTGAGGGCGAGCGACCGCGGGATCGGGGTCGCGCTCATCAGCAGCACGTCGGGCCGCTCCCCCTTGCCGCCGAGCGCCTTGCGCTGCTCCACGCCGAAGCGGTGCTGCTCGTCGATCACCGCGAGCCCGAGTCGCGCGAAGGTGGTGGCGTCCTGCACCAGCGCGTGCGTCCCCACCACGAGGAGCGGCGCGGCCAGCGCCATCCGCTCGGCGGCCTCGCGCCGCTCGCGCGCCGGGAGCCGCCCGGTGAGCAGCAGCGGGACGATCCCGAACGGCGCGAGCAGGCGCACGAAGGTGCGCAGGTGCTGCTCGGCGAGCAGCTCCGTGGGCGCCATGATCGCCGCCTGCCGGCCGTTCTCGAGCGCGAGCAGGGCGGCGAACAGCGCCACGATCGTCTTGCCGCTCCCCACGTCCCCCTGCAGCAGCCGGTGCATCCGGCGGTCGCTGCACATGTCCGCGAAGATCTCGCGCAGCGACCGCACCTGCGCGCCGGTGAGCTCGAAGGGAAGCGCCCCCTTGAGCCGGCTCGTGAGGTCGCGGCGGTTCTCGAACGCGATGCCGTTGCGCCGCGCGCGGGCCAGCGCGTTGGCGCGTCGCATCAGGATCTGCACGAAGAGCAGCTCCTCGAACGCCAGCCGCGAGCGCCCCTCCTCCGCCTCGGCGATCGACGTGGGGCGGTGCACCATGCGAAGCGCGGCGGGGAGCAGCGGCACGCGCGCCCGCGCCACCGCCGACGGCGGCAGGTACTCCACCACGAGCGGCAGGAGCTGGTCGATGTAGCCGTCGATCAGGGCGCGGATCGCCTTCACGCCCAGTCCCTCGGTGGCGGGGTACACCGACAGCACGCGCCCCCCGCTCGTCCCCTCGTCGTCGTCGCCGAGGTTCACGAACTCGCGCGGCTGCATCTGGCGCCCGTGGAAGAAGCGCACGGAGCCGGTGACCAGCAGCGTCTCCCCCTTCTGGATCTGCCGGTCGAGGTAGGGCTGCCCGGGCCACGAGACCTCGATCATCCCGGTGCCGTCGCGCAGCACGGCCTGGAAGATCCGCAGCCCCTTGCGGGTGGGGATCACTCCCTTCGACACCACCTGCCCGATCACCGTGGCATCCATCCCCGGCTCGAGCGACGCGATCGAGGCCACGGTGCTCGCGTCCTCGTACCGGTGCGGGACGTGGAAGAGCAGGTCCCCCGCGGTGGCGATGTTGAGCCGGAGCAGCGCCTCGGCACGTTTGGGCCCCACCCCCTTGAGGTAGGTCACCGGCGTGTCGAGGAAGAGGCGGCGCGTCTCCGCCGACCCGGCGCTCACCCCTCGAGCACCTCTCTGGCGAACGCCTTGGCGTCGAACGGCTCGAGGTCGCCGGCCTTCTCGCCGGTGCCCAGGAACTTCACCGGGACGTCGAGCGCCTCGTGCACGGCGATCACGATGCCGCCCCGCGCGGTGCCATCGACCTTGGTGACCACGAGCCCCGACACCGGCACCGCTTCGGCGAAGGTCTTCGCCTGCGAGACCGCGTTCTGTCCGATCGTGCCGTCGAGCACCAGGAGCGTCTCGTGGGGGGCGTCGGGGAGCCGCTTCTTGATCACGCGCACCACCTTCTTCAGCTCCTCCATCAGGCCGCCGCTGGTGTGCAGCCGGCCGGCCGTGTCGACGACGATGTAGTCCACCCCGCGGGTGATCCCGGCATCGAGCGCGTCGAAGGCCACGGCCGCCGGGTCGGTGCCCGGCTTCGCGCCGACGAACTCCGCGCCGGTGCGCTCGGACCAGACGCGCAGCTGGTCGATCGCGCCGGCGCGAAAGGTGTCGCCCGCGGCCACCAACACGCGCTTGCGCTGGTCGCGCAGCCGCTTGGCCAGCTTGCCGATGAACGTCGTCTTCCCCGCCCCGTTGACCCCGATCACGAGAATGACCGTGGGCCCCGACGTGGCCGTGCGGAGCGCGGGGTCGCTGTTCCCCTTCTCGAGCGTCTGCTGCACGCCGAGCCGCAACAGGTCGAGGAAGTCCTTGTCGCTGTTGATGAAGCCCTGCTTCCCCAGCCGGTCGAGCTCCGAGACGAGCTCCAGGGTGGTCTTCACCCCGAAGTCGGCGTCGAGCATCATCTCCTCCACCCGCTCGAGCGACATCGGGTCGATGCCGCCGCGCACGATGACGCCGACGTCGGTGAGGGCGACGTCCTTGATCTTCTGCCAGAGCGACCGCCGCGGGAGGTCGCCCTCGCGCTTGAAGAGAAGTGCCATGCAGAGAGCGGATTGAAAGGTGGAGGGCGGCGCGCCGGCGGGGTCGCCGCCGGCGCGCCGCCCTCGCGTCACATGAGCGCGAGCCGTCGCCGCACGAGCCATTCGGCGGCGAGCAGCACGATGAGGAGCAGATACGCCCACGGGAGCGAGCGGATCCCTCGCAGCTCCGTGAGGGGCCCCGCGCCGCCGCGGCCGTCGAGCGCGCGCACCGTGGGGCGGCGCGGCAGCCATTCGGCCGACGCGTTCACCGCGAGCACCGAGCGCCCGCCGGCGGTCTCCACGTCGTAGACCCCCGCCGGCAGCGCGGGGCTCTCCGCCACGATGGCGCCGGGGGCGAAGCGCAGCGGTACCCGCGTCGTGCCGCCGGGCGCGCCGCGCCGCACGA
>CADCWC010000222.1:0-332 GCA_902806305.1 uncultured Thermoleophilia bacterium
CCGGCTCGAGGTCGGAGACGCGCATCGGGTAGAGCCGCTCGAGGAACGCGGCCGCGTCCGGGCCCGCGATCAGGAACTTGCCGAGCGTGCCGACGTCGATCAGCCCGACCCGCTCACGGACCGCGCGGTACTCGCCGCCGATGTCGCCGCTGTAGGCCTCGACGCGCTTCCATGGGCCGGCCCACAGCTCGGTCGAGCCGAGCGCCCGGTGGGTCGCCCGGAGCCGGGTGTGGCGCTCGACGTGGTGGCCGCCGCCGGCCGCCGCCTGGTCGAGGGTCAGTGGTCGCACGGGCGGACGGAGGGTCGTGGGCACGCCGACGCGCTCGCGCTCG
>CADCWC010000222.1:393-6642 GCA_902806305.1 uncultured Thermoleophilia bacterium
TAGCGCTTCAGGAGCTCGGCGGAGTCGAAGCCCTCGCCGATCGCGGTCTCGACGTCCTTGACGTCGACGTCCTCGCAGATGCAGACGTAGCCGCCCGTCCCGCAGGCGCGCGCGGGCTCGTTGGGCGGCAGGACGAACGGCTCGAGGCCCGTGGCGGCGCGGCGACCCGCGTCACGGCCGCTCGCGACCGCCTCGGCGATCGTCGACCCTTCGCCGGCCGCGTCGCCCGCGACCGTGCAGGGCAGGTCGTACGCGAGGCGCACGAGGTGCGCGTTCGGCTGGATCTCCGAGCCGACGGCCAGCACGTCGCACGGAATCGTCTCGCCCTCGGCCACGACGCCCGTCACGCGCCTCCGGCCCTCGGCCCGCTCGACCGTGCCACGGATCAGGCGCGCCCCGACGTCACCGACGTCCAGGCCGTGGGGGACCACGACGGCGGCGATCTCCACGCCGGCGCGGCGGAGGGTGTCGACGGCGCCGAGCGCCTCGGCGTGCTCCGCCCACACCACGGCCCGGTCGCCCACCCGCAGCCCGTGCACGCCCGCGAGGCGTGCGGCGCCCCGCGAGAGCAGCACGCCGGGGAGGTCGTTGCCGGGGAACACCCGGTGCGTCTCCGAGCCGCCGGACGCGATGACGATCGACGTCGGGTGGATCATGGTCGTGTCGCGGGCTCCGACCGAGACCACGAGCGGGCCCTCGTAGAGACCCACCGCGGGCGTGTCCCACAGGACCTCGATCCCGCCCTGCTCGGCCACGAGCGCCGCCAGCCGGTCGATCTCCGCCCGCGTCTCGCCGGGCGGGACGCGGTAGCCGGGCGTGTGCTCGTCGATCAGGAGGACGTCCCGCCCCGCCTCGGCGGCGGCCAGGGCCGCCGAGAGGCCGGCCACGCCCGCGCCGATGACCAGCACCTCCGGATGCCGGTGGACGCGCCCGAGCTCGGGGTTCGGGCGGTCATGCGGGTCGGCTGCGCCGATGCCCGCGACGCGGCGGATCATCTTCTCGGCGATCGGCCAGGCGAACTTCGGCTTGGCGAGCGTCTTGTAGTAGAAGCCGACCGGCAGCAGCCGGTGCATGTAGTCGACCACCTGGAGCGCGTCGCGCTCGGCCGACGGCCAGGCGTTCTGGCGCGTCACCGTGGACCCCGGCCGCGCGGCGCACTCGCACGCGCGCACGTCGGTCTCGCCGTCCACCGTCACGAGGCAGTTCGGGCAGTCCCCCGCCACGCAGTAGAGGCCGCGCGGACGGTGGTACTTGAACGAGCGCGAGAAGACGCGCACGCCGTGCCGGTAGAGCGCCGAGGCGACGGTGTCGCCGTCCTGCACCCGCACGTCGGACCCCTCGAAGGAGAGGCTCGGGCCTCCGTTCATCCGCCCCTCCATCACGTGGGCGGCCGCAGCTCGCCCGCGGACGTGGTCGTCTCGTCGCCCGTCCGGTCGTCCGTCGCGCCCGGCTCGACGAGGATGGCGTTGTCGCGCGTGTCGCGTGTCAGCGTCAGGTACCGCCGGCAGCCCGCCGTGTGGAACCAGCGCTCGCGTTGCGGCCCGGCGACGTTGCGGCGCAGCCAGAGGCGCTCGATCTCCTCGCGCTCGGTCAGGGCCGGGTCGGCGGCGGGACGGACCTCACCGCCGTAGCCGAACTCGGACGCAGGGCGGGGACCGCAGTTGGGGCAGCGTATGTGGAAGTGGCTCACCCGCGAGAGGCTACACAGCCCGAGACGCCGCCGAAAGTGTGCAAGGTGCACACTCTCCGAGGGGTCGTGCTGTGAACCGCCGCATCCGGCCGGCATGCTGGGCGTGTGACGGACCCCGTGACCGCCTTCTACGACGACCTGGCCGACGAGTACGACCTGATCCTCGAGGACTGGGACGCGGCCGTGCGGCGGCAGGCGCCGCAGCTCGCCGCCCTGCTCGCGTCGATGGGCCTCCGGCCTCCGGCCACGGTGCTCGACTGCACGTGCGGGATCGGCACGCAGGCGATCGGCCTCGCCATGGAGGGGTTCGCGGTGCAGGGAACCGACCTCAGCCCTGGCGCCGTGGCGCGAGCCCGCCGGGAGGCGACGCGCTACGGCGTCGACGTGCCGTTCGCCGTGGCCGACGTCCGGGCGCTCGCCGAGGTCGTCCCAGGCCCCTTCGACGCGGTGCTCTCCTTCGACAACGCGCTCGCGCACCTGCTCGACGACGGCGACCTCCGCCGTGCCGTGGCGGCGATGGTCGAGGCGACGCGTCCGGGTGGCGTGGTGGCCGCGAGCACCCGCGACTACGACGTGCTGGCCGGCGAGCGCCCGACGGCGACGCCCGTCCGCCGCCATCTCGGCGAGGGTGCCGAGCGCGCCAGCTTCCAGCTCTGGGACTGGGCCGACGACGGCGCGAGCTACCGGATGGAGCAGGTCGTCCTGCGCGGCGCCGACGGGTCGTGGGAGGGGTCAGGGACGGTCACGACCCTCCGCGCCCTGCGGCGGGCCGAGCTCGAAGCCGCGTTCGCGTCGGCCGGGCTCGTGGACCTCCGCCGGCACGAGCCGGCCGAGATCGGCTTCCACCAGCCGGTCCTCGTCGGGCGCCGTCCCGACTGACGCCGCCACGCACGGCCGGCCCTCGGCCTGCGCCCCCGTAGGGGACAGCGCCGCCCGTGCGATTGGACGAGGCGGCCCCGTGCAATTGGACGGAGCGGCCCGTGCAATTGGACGGAACCGTCCGTGCAATGGACGGAACCGTCCGTGCAATCGGATGGCGCAGCTCCGTGCAGCTGGACGGAACCGTCGCGCCGCTCACCCTCCGACTGGACATCTGACTGAAACTTCAGTATGGTGACCAGCATGGCCTCGGACGCCCGCACCTCCTTCTCCGTTCCGACCTCGATGCTGGCCGCCTCGGCTCGCCGGGGCAGCCAGGAGACCTCCAAGGCCGGGGACGCGTACCGCCGGCTCAAGGCGATGATCGTCTCGCTCGAGCTGCAGCCGGCGTCGCTCCTCGACGAGGCCGACCTGGCGGCCCGGCTCGGCGTCGGCCTGACGCCCGTCCGGCACGCGCTGCGCCGCCTGGCGTGGGAGAACCTGGTCGTCATCCTGCCCCGCCGCGGGAAGATCGTGGCCGACCTGAACGCCGCGGACCTGGCGAAGATCTTCGAGCTGCGGGTCGAGCTCGAGGGCCTCGCGGCCGGTCTCGCGGCACGGCGGGCGGGCGTCGCCGAGCTGACCGCGCTCGACGAGCTGATGCGGCGCACCGAGACGGCCCTCGACGACGCGCCCCACGACCACCGCCTGCTGATCTCCCTCGACCACGAGCTGCACGAGCTCCTGGCCCGCGCGGCCCACAACGAGATGCTGGCCGGGACGCTCGACTGGCTCTTCAGCCATGTCCTGCGCCTCTGGAACGTCTCGCTGCACCGCGTGCCGGGGCTCGAGAACGCCGTCCGCGACCACCTCGGCATCGCCGAGGCCGTGCGGGAGGGCGACGCCGACACCGCGCGGCGACGGATGGAGGCCCACGTCCAGGGCTTCCAGGACGCCTTCAGTCGCATCCGCCCACTCTGACCCCCGACGAGGACCTCCCGATGGCCGAGCGACGACTCCCCCTCCACGACTACCACCTCCGGCACGCCGGACAGCTCGTGCGCGGCGGCGGCGACTTCCTGTTCCCGCTGTCCTACACCTCGCCCGCCGACGAGCACGTCAACACGCGGACCAACGTGGGCGTGCAGGACCTCTCCTCGATGGGCGAGGTCGACGTCAAGGGGCCGGGCGCGGAGCGGCTGCTGAACGACCTCGTGGTCGCCGAGCTGCGCGACCTCGAGATCGGGCAGGTGCGCTACACGGCCATGTGCCACGAGGGCGGCGGGATCGTCGACGACCTCACGGTCTACCGCTTCGCCGACGAGCACTTCATGGTCGTCACGAGCTCCGGCCCGCGGAAGGACGCCGTCCGCTGGATCGTCGAGCACGCGGAGGGGCGGAGCGCCTTCGCCACGGACATCACGGCCGCCGTGGCACTGCTGGCCGTCCAGGGGCCGCGTTCCCGGGACCTGCTCCGCCGGCTCGTCGAGGGCGTCGACTTCGACACGCTGCGCTTCTTCCGCTTCGCCTCGGGGACGCTCTCGGGCGTCGAGCTCATCGTCTCGCGCACCGGCTACACCGGGGAGCTCGGCTACGAGCTGTACGTGCCCGCCGACGAGGCCGGGACGGTCTGGGACGTGCTGCTCGCCCAGGGCCGCGAGCTCGGCCTCCAGCCCTACGGCGCCGCCGCGATGCAGAGCCTCCGGATCGAGAAGGCACTCCCGCTCTACGGCAAGGACATCACGCCGGACGTGACGCCGTTCCATCTCGGCCTCGACCGCTTCATCCGCTTCGACAAGCGGCAGTTCATCGGCCGCGAGGCGCTGCTGCGCATCCAGGACACCGGGCTCGACGAGCGCTGGGTCGGGCTCGTGCTCGAGGGCTCGACGCCCGCGGCGGCCGACGACCCGGTCCACGCGGTCGGCGACGTGGCCGCCTTCCGGGCGCAGCGCTTCAGCGGCCCGGAGGCCGGCGAGCCGGTCGAGCCCTACGAGCCGGGCGAGCGCGTCGGCACGATCACCGCCTCGGCGCACGGGTACACCGTCGGCAAGCTGCTCGCGCTGGCCTACATCTCGGTCACGCACGCGTGGCCGGGCCGGCGCCTGCTCGTGATGATCGGCGGTCGGCCGGTGCCCGCGGTGGTCACGCCGACGCCGTTCTTCGACCCGGAGGGCGCTCGCATCCGGGCCAAGGCCTCCGACGGGCCGCTGCGCGCCGAGGGCGTCCGATGATGCGGCCGCACGCCGACCGACGCGTCGGCCCCGCGTTCACGAACCGCTACAACACGATCGTCGTCGGAGTCGGGGGCATGGGCAGCGCGACGGCCTACTACCTGGCGCGGCGCGGGCAGCGCGTCCTCGGCCTGGAGCGCTACGACGTCCCCCACGACCAGGGGTCCTCGCACGGCCAGACCCGGATCATCCGGATGGCCTACTACGAGCATCCGTCCTACGTCATGCTGCTCCGTCGCGCCTACGAGCTGTGGCGCGAGATCGAGCGGCAGGCGGCTGAGCCGCTCCTCCACATCACCGGCTCGATCGATGCGGGCGCCGCGGACTCCTGGGTCTTCAAGGGCTCCCTGCGGTCGTGCGTCGAGCACGAGCTCCAGCACGAGGTGCTGACCGGCACGGAGCTCTCCCGCCGCTTCCCGGGGTACCAGCTGCCGCCCGAGACGCTCGGCGTGCTCCAGCCGGACGGCGGTTACCTCGTGCCCGAACGCTGCATCGTCTCCTACGCCAACGCGGCGATGCGCCACGGGGCCGAGATCCACGGGCGCGAGGAGGTCGAGGGCTGGGAGCCGCTCGGCGACGACGGCGTCCGGGTCCACACGACGCGCGGGGTCTACGAGGCCGACAGCCTGGTCATCACCGCGGGCGCCTGGAACGACCAGCTGCTCGACTTCCTGCCGGGGCTCGCCGTGCCCGAGCGCCAGGTGCTGGCCTGGTTCCAGCCCCAGCGCCCCGAGCTCTTCGACCCGTCGATCTTCCCGGTCTTCAACCTGCTCGTCGAGGAGGGCCGCTACTACGGCTTCCCGGTCCACGGCGTGCCGGGCTTCAAGATCGGCAAGTACCACCACTTCGAGGAGTCAGGGCCGGCGGGATCGATCGACTTCGACGTCTACCCCGAGGACGAGGACGTCCTCCGCGAGGTCACGTCGCGGTACTTCCCGCAGGGCGTCGGGCCGACGATGACGCTCAAGACGTGCATGTTCACCAACACGCCCGACAACCACTTCCTGATCGACCTGCACCCCCGCCACCCGCAGGTCGCCTACGCCTCGGCGTGCTCCGGCCACGGCTTCAAGTTCGCGAGCGTGGTGGGCGAGATCCTGGCCGACCTGGCCCAGCACCGTCAGACGCGGCACGCGATCGACGTCTTCAGCCACGAGCGCTTCCTGAGCGGGATGCCGATGGGCACGCCCGGCGAGACGGCCGTGCGCCGCCACACGTTGGCCGGGCGTGGCCGGGCCGAGCCGGACACCGGCTCGCCCCACGCGCACCCGCGGGCCACGCTCGGACGGACGTCGTCCGGCCGGCCACGTCCGTCGGTCGGCCACGGGGCCGGAGCCGGCCACCGGCCGGTCGGGGCGCACCGCGCCGGGCTCGGACACCGCCCCGCCGGCGGGCACCGGTTGCCGACGTCCCGGCCGATCGCCGGATCGGACCGTCATGACGGGTTCACCCCCACCTGGTCGGATCGCC
>CADCWC010000223.1 GCA_902806305.1 uncultured Thermoleophilia bacterium
CGGGCCGAGCTCCCAGCGCGAGCCGGGCAGGTGGGCGAGGCCGAGCGGCAGGACGATGACGAGCGCGACGAGCTGGGCGCGCAGGAGCACGGGCAGGGCGCCTTAGCGCTGCTGCAGCGGGACGGTCAGGTTCGCCGCGAGGCCGTAGAGGACGACCGCGCCGGTCACGAGGGCCGCCCCGAGGGCGGTCGACCGCGACTCGCCGACCTCCGGGACGAACACGGCCACGACGCCGACGAAGCCGATCGCGATGCCGAGCAGCTGCCGCCGGCCCGGGGCGCGACGGCGCAGCGTGGTCGCCCAGACCACGGTCAGGACGGGGACGGCGCCGTTGATGATGCCCGCCACGGAGGAGTCGATCCACTGCTGGGCGATCGGGAACAGCGTCAGCGGCACGCCGATCCAGACGACGCCGAGCAGGGCGATCCGCGGCAGGTCGCGCCGGTCGACGCCGCGGCGGGCCGCCGGGACGAGGGCGAGCGCGGCCGCACCGAGCGCCACGCCGGCGAGCGTGACGACGCCCGGCCGGAGCGCCTCGAGGCCGATCGCCATGAGCAGGAAGGACGAGCCCCAGATCAGGGCCACGGCGGCCAGAAGGCCCCAGTCGGACGGCGTGAACGCCCCCACGTTCGTGCCCGCCGCGGTCCGGGGCAGCGTCGACCGGGGGCGGGCGCCGGCCGGCATCCGATCGTCCGCGCCACGCGCCACGGCCGGAGGCTAGCGTCCGCCGGCCGTCCCCCGTCTCACGCTCTCCTCGTCGTCCCCGCGTCCGGCGGTAGGATCGACGGCCGCAGGCGACGACGGGACGGGCGGATGGCGACGGACGACGGACGGCAGCGCGTGCTCGGCAGCCCGGGCGGCCCGCGTTGAGGGCGGCCCGGCTGGTCGCCTTCGGCGACACGCCGCGGTTCGAGCTGCACGACGTGCCGGATCCGTTGCCCGGCCCCGGTGAGGTCGTGGTCGACGTGTACGCCGCAGCCCTGAACCGTCGGGACCCCTGGGTGTGGCGCACGGCCGACTACTGCCCCCTCCCCGTGACGCTCGGCTCCGACGGGGCGGGTCGTCTGTCCTCCGTCGGAAGCGACGTCGACGGCCCGGCCGTCGGGGACGCCGTCGTGATCAACCCGACGCTCGGCTGGGGCGACGCCGAGGACCTCCCGGGGGAGGCCTTCGACATCCTCGGCGCGCCGCTCGACGGGACGTTCGCCGAGCGCGTGCTCGTCCCGGCCGCCAACGTCGCCGCGAAGCCGGCCGGCTGGTCCTACGACGAGGCCGCGGCGCTGAACCTCGGTGGGCTGACCGCCTGGCGGGCCGCCGTCACGTGCGCCGGCGCGGCGCCGGGGCGGTCGCTCCTCGTCACCGGAGCGGGCGGCGGCGTGGGCTCGTTCGTCGTCCAGATCGCCGCGGCGCTCGGGGCGTCCGTCTACGTCACGTCCTCGTCCCAGGACAAGATCGACCGCTCCGTCGCGCTCGGCGCGGCGGGCGGCTTCCGCTACGACGACCCCGACTGGACGGAGCAGCTCCGCGCGGCGACCGGCGGCGGGGTCGACGCCGTCGTCGACAGCTACGCCGGTGACAGCTGGGACCGCCTGCTGACGGCGCTCCGACCCGGCGGCCGACTCGTGACGTTCGGCGACACCGGCGGCGACGAGGCGACGATCGACGTCATGCAGGTGTACTGGCACTGGCGGTCGATCCAGGGGACGACGATGGGCAGCCCGCGGGAGTACCGCGCCCTCCTGGACCATGTCGCCTCGGCGCGCTGGCGTCCGGTCATCGATCGCGTCTACCCGCTCGAGGAGATCGCCGCCGCCGCGGTGCGGCTGGACGCGCCGGACCGCTACGGCAAGGTGGTCCTCCGCGTCCGCCCGGACGCCGACCGGGGCGACGACCACGAGCGATGACGCCGGCCGTGCGCGACGCACCGCGTCGACCGGTCGGAGCCGTCAGGCGGCGCGCGCGTCGAGCGGCGTCGGACCGCTGCGGTGGGCGTCGCGTCGGTCGCCCGACACCTCGGCGCCGCTCACGGCCCGGTCGTCCCAGGTCCGCCACGGCGCCGTGCCGCCCGCCCACAGGCCGCGGAGGAGCTCCACGTCGCGGATCGTGTCGGCGCACTGCCAGAAGCCGTCGTGGCGGTACATCCGGAGCTCGTCGGCGGCCGCCAGCGCCTGCAGCGGCTCGCGCTCGAGCACACACGCGGCGTCGCCCGACAGGTGGTCGAGGACGGCGCGGGAGAACACGAAGAAGCCGCTCGAGATGCGTCCGTGCTCCACGGGCTTCTCGGCGAAGTCGCGGACGGCGTCCCCGTCGACCCCGAGCCGCCCGAAGCGGGCGGGCGGATTGACGCCCGTCACGGTCGCCAGGCGACCGTGACTGCGGTGGAAGTGGAGGAGCGCGCCGAGGCCGACGTCGGCCAGGCCGTCGCCGTAGGTGCACAGGAACAGGTCCGCGTCGCCCAGGTAGCGCTCGACCCGCTTGACGCGGGCGCCCGTCATGGCGTCCTCGCCCGTGTCGGCCAGCGTCACGCGCCAGTCCTCGGGCCGATCGGTCTCGTAGGTCAGCCCGCCGGTCCGCAGGTCGACCGTGACGTCCGAGTTGAGCGGGCGGTAGTCGAGGAAGTAGTCCTTGACCATCGCACCGCGGTAGCCGAGGCAGAGCACGAAGTCCGCGAAGCCGTGGGCGGCGTAGTGCTTCATGAGGTGCCAGAGCAGCGGACGCCCACCGATCTCGACCATCGGCTTCGGGCGGAACTCGGTCTCCTCGCGCATGCGCGTGCCCTGCCCGCCGCAGAGGATGACCACCTTGGGTCCGGACGGGGCGCGTCGCTCGCTCACCCCTCGTCCATCGGCAGCGCGCCGCTCACCCTTTAGAGGGGTCCGGTTCCCGCCGGACGTGCCGCTCAGTCGACGACGAGGTACGACGTCGTGGGGCTGAGCGGCGAGCGGACGATCCGGTGGCGGTCGAGCCCGAAGACCTCCCGCAGCGCCACGGTCTCCCCCGGGAAGTCGGGGAAGTTCAGCTCGTCGAAGCCGATCACCGTGCCCCGCGTGATGTACGGCCGGATCGCCTCGAGCACCACCCGCGTCGGCTCGTAGAGGTCGAAGTCGAGGTAGGCGAGCGCGATGATCGTCTCGGGGTGGTCCGCCAGGTAGCGCGGCACGGTGACGGTCGCGTCGCCCTTGACGAGCTCGTACTTCGTCAGATGGGCGAGCGGGCTCTCGCTCTCGTGGTAGTCGAGCACCTGCGTCAGGTGCTCCTCGTAGCCCTCCGTGACGCCGTACGCGCCGGCCTCGACGACGGCGTGCGAGCCGTCCTTCGGGTCGACGGACGGGAAGCCCGCGAAGGTGTCGAAGCCGACGATCCGCCGCGTGTAGTTGAACGGCTCGTACATGCCGCGGAAGGCCGAGAAGAGGGCCAGGTTCTGACCCCAGCGGACGCCGAACTCGGCCACGATCCCGTGCACCGGGAGCGCGAGCCGGTACATCTCGTGCATGAACAGGACGCGGGAGAGCGCCTGCCGGTTCTGGTAGAGGCCGAGATTGGCGAGGAGCTCGCCGTCGGGGATCGGGCTCGACCGGAACAGGTCGACGAACGCGCCGCGCCGGTCCCGCTCGGCGTCGGAGGAGTTGTGCCGGATGGTGATGTCGTCGCTCGCCACAGTCGCGCTCCCGACCCTCAGCGGCCTGCGATCCGCGTTCGACGCCCGGCGGACCGCTCCTCGGCGAGGTACGTGCGATACCAGGCCACGGTCGGCTCGAGGCCGTCGGCGAACGTGCGGGCGGGGCGCCAGCCGAGTACCGCCCGCGCCTTGTCGGCGGCCAGGTACTGGTCCTGGATCTCGTGTGTCGCCGTGCCGTGCACGTCCGGCTCGAGGTCGGGCCGCCCGCACGCGGCCACGACCGCGCGCGTCACGTCGAGCGCGTTCGCCGGCGTCTCGGTCGAGTAGTTGAACGCCTCGCCGCGGACACCCGGCTCCCCCGCTCGCTCCGCCGTCGCGATGTACGCCTCGACGGCGTCCTCCACGTAGAGGTAGTCGCGGCGGGGCGTCCCGTCGCTGCGGAGGACCGGACGCGTCCCGGCCAGCGCGGCGCGGATCGTGCCCGGGATCAGCCGGTTGAAGTTGAGGTCGCCGCCCCCGTAGAGGTTGCCGCAGCGCGTCACGACGACGGGCAGGTCGTAGCTGACGGCGTAGGCCTGGGCGATCAGGTCGGTGCAGCTCTTCGAGACGTCGTACGGGTGGCGCCCGACGAGCGCCTGGTCCTCGCGGTAGGGCAGGTCGGGCTGGGAGCCGTAGGCCTTGTCGGACGACGCCACCACCACCCGCTGCGGCCGGCCGCTGCGGCGGCACGCGTCGAGCAGCTCCCAGGTGCCCTCGACGTTCGAGCGGAACGTGCCGACCGGGTCGCGGAGCGCGTGCTCGACGATCGTCTGGGCGGCCAGGTGGAAGACCGTGTCGACCTCGTACTCGACCAGCACGCGCTCGACCGTGCGGCCGTCGCGGACGTCGCCCGAGACCTGCACGCAGCGGTCGGCCGAGCCGTCCGAGACGACCAGGGCGTCGGGCACACGGTCGCGCACGAGCAGCACGACGCGCGCCCCGCGGTCGAGCAACCCGCGGGTGAGCCACGAGCCGAGGAGGCCCGTGCCGCCGGTGACGAGCACCGGGCGCCCCCGCCAGAAGCCCTCGCCGGTCATGCGATCCATCATGGCAGGCGCCGTCACCCGTCAGGCCGCCCGCACGGCGCGGCATCGGGCCAGCCCGCGGCGCGCCGCCTCGACGACGCCGAGCGGCGCGCAGCCGTAGCGCGCGAGCAGGTGCTCGCGCGAGCCGACGGCGTGGGCGAACGTGTCGGCCAGGCCGACGCGGGTCAGGAGACCGGGGCGCCCCGACTCGGCCATCGCCTCGGCGACCGCGCCGCCGAAGCCGCCGAGGACCGAGTGCTCCTCGACCGTGACGACGACCGGCGTGCGGGCGAGCGCGGCGTCGAGCGCCCCTGCGTCGAACGGCTTGAGCGTGCCGTAGTGCAGGACGCCCGCGTCGACGCCCCGCCGCTCGAGCTCCGTGGCGGCGGCGAGCGCGGTCGGGAGCATCGTGCCGACGGAGGCGATCGTCACGTCGGCGCCCGGACGGAGCCACGCGGCCCGGCCGATCGCGAGGCGGTGCCCGGCGGGCAGCACGGACGGCTCGCCGTTCTTCCCGAGGCGGAGGTAGACCGGCCCGCGGTGGGCGAGCGCGGCGTGCGTGGCGGCCTCGGCCTCGGCCGGATCGCCGGGCGTGAGGATCGTCATGTTCGGGAGGGCCCGGAGCGCGGCGAGGTCGTCGATCGCGTGGTGGGTCGGCCCCAGGTGGCCGTAGCCGACGCCGCCGCCGACGCCGACGAGCTTCACGTTCGCGTCGGCGAGGGCGACGTCGACGCGGACCTGGTCGTGGGCACGGGAGTAGAGGAACGGCGCGATCGAGTACGCGACGGCGGTCCGCCCGGCGTAGGCCAGGCCCGCGGCGGCGCCGACGAGCGTCTGCTCGGCGATGCCGACGTTGAGGAAGCGGCCCGGCGCGACGCGGGTGAACTCGTCGAAGAGTCCGACGCCGAGGTCGCCGGTCAACGCCCAGACGCGCGGGTCGTCGCGGCCCGCGGCGGCGAGGGCGCGGAAGAACGCGTCCCTCATGCCGCCCGCCGCCGCTCGAGCGAGGCGAGCGCCCGCTCGCGGTCCGCCGGCCGCAGTGACCGGTAGTGCGACATGAACGTGTCCTCCATGAAGTCGAGGCCGCTGCCCTTGACCGTGCGGGCGATCACGGCGCGCGGCCGCGGCGCCGCAGCCGCGAGCGTCGTGCCGAGCGCGTCGAGGTCGTGGCCGTCGACCGTCGCGACGTCCCACCGGAAGGCGGCGAGCTTCGCGTCGAGCGGCTCGAGGTCGGTGACGTCGGCGACGGCGCCGAGGCCCTGCCAGCCGTTCGCGTCGACGACGAGCACGAGCTCCGGCAGCGCGAGATGTCCCGCGAGCGCGATCGCCTCCCAGACCGAGCCCTCGTTCAGCTCGCCGTCCCCGACCAGGCACACGGTGCGTCGTCCCGTGCCGTCCTCCCGGTCGGCGAGCGCGAGGCCGAGCGCGAGGGCCGGACCATGGCCGAGCGAGCCGGAGCTCGTGGTCACGCCGGGCGTCGTCCGCTCGGGATGGCCCGCGTACGCGCCGCCGTCCTGGCTGTAGCCCGCGACGACGTCGTGCGGGTCGAGGATGTCGACCGTGGCCAGCGCGGCGTAGAGCGCCGAGGCGGCGTGGCCCTTCGAGAGCACGAAGCGGTCGCCGGACGATCCGTCCGGCCGGCCGTGCAGGTCGCGCAGCACCCCGCCGTAGAGGACGGCCAGGATGTCCGCGATCGAGAGCGCCGAGCCGATGTGGCAGCTGCCCGCGGCCAGGGCCATCTCGACGACGAGCCGGCGGATCTCGTGCGCCCGGGCCGCCACGGACGTCGGGGCGGGGGTCATGCGGCGCTCCGCAGCGCGTGCCGGTCGGCGCGCAGCGCCTCGACCGTCAGACGGAGGCCGTGGGCCAGGGAGGTCGTGGCCCGCCAGCCGAGGAGCTCGTCGGCGAGAGCCGTCGAGGCCCGCC
>CADCWC010000224.1 GCA_902806305.1 uncultured Thermoleophilia bacterium
CTGCTCGCGACGCTCGTGGACCGCGAGGAGGCGCGCGGCGGCTCAGCGCTCGTGCTGACCTCGGACCGCGACGCGTTCCAGCTCGTGTCCGACCGGACCATCGTCCTGCGTCCCGGCGGCGCGGGCAGGGAGCTGGAGCGCGTCGACCGCGCGGGCGTCGTGGACCGCTACGGCGTGCTCCCGCAGCAGGTCGTCGACCTGATCGCCCTCCGCGGGGACCCGTCCGACAACATCCCGGGCGCGCGGGGGATCGGCTCGAAGACCGCCGCCTCGCTCCTCCAGCGCCACGGAGATCTCGACGGCGTCATCGCCGCGGCGAGCGGCATGACCGAGACGCGGCGCTCGGCCATCGCCGACCACGTCGATGAGCTCAAGCTCTACCAGAGGGTTGCGTCGATGGACCGGGCGGTCGCGGGCGTGGAGCCGCCCGCCGATGGCGAGCCGGACTGGCTCGGCGGCGCGGCGGCGGCGCGTGAGCGGGGCATCGACCGTCTCGCGGAGCGCCTCGAGGAGCGCGCGCGGGCGGCCGGCGCGGCGTGAGCAGCCTCTTCGGGCGATGGGGTCGGCGCCGCCCGATGCGCAGGCCCGACTGGGCGGCGTCCTGGGACGACGACGACTGGGACCGCTTCGTCGGACTGGTCCGCGACCACCTCGTCGAGCGGGGCGCCGCGGCGCGTGTGGTGGACGGTGCCGTGCTCCTCGACGACAGGCCCGCCATCGGCCTCGCGAGCCTGGCGCGGACGTGCCGCACGCTGGAGCAGGAGGACTGGCGACCGACCGTGGCCGACCGACTCGACCAGCTGCTGGACGGACCGACCCACGAGGTGCCGACGACCTTCGCCGAGGCGGCACCGCGTCTGCGCGTCCGGCTGTACGCGGACGACGGCCGGCTCGGTCCGGAGGCGGCCGTCACGCGCCCTGCGGCAGAAGGCCTGTCGTGGACGCTCGTCGCCGACGCGGGCGACGTGCTCGCCACCGTTCTCCCCGAGGAGGCCGCCGCGTGGGGCCGGCCCGAGGACGAGGTCTTCGACGTCGCCTTCGGCAACGTGCGGGCCGAGACACCCGACGTCGCGGTCGAGCGTCGGGGCGGGTTGGCGATCACCAGCGTCACCGGCGACAGCGTCTACACGAGCACCCACGTCCGCTGGCTCGACCAGCACGTCCGCGTGCCTCCCGCGGGGGCGCTCGTGATCCTCCCGACCCGGCACGCCGTCCACGCGTACGCGCTCGACGGCCCGCAGGCCGTCGACGCGCCGGAGGTCCTGATCGAGATGGCGGGCGAGCGGTCGGCGGAGGGACCCGGCGAGCTGACGGCCGACCTGTTCTGGTGGCGCGCGGGCGACCTGCTCCGGCTGCGGGTGCACGAGGCGGACGGCCGTCCCACGCTCGAACTGCCCGAGCGCCTCGACGAGCTGTTCGCCGAGCTGCGCTCCGACCGCTGACGCCGAGCGCCGGCCGTCAGTCGGCCGCCACGCCGCTCTGGGTCGAGGGCAGCGGCCCGAGCGCCAGTGTGATCGCATCGCCGATCGTCTCGGCCGTCCGGAGGACGATGCCGGACAACGTCGCCGAGCCGGCGGGGCCGACGGCGTGGGTCAGGCCGAGCTTGCGGGCCTCCTTCAGGCGACGCTCCGACTGGGAGACGGGGCGGAGCCGGCCGGTGAGGCCGATCTCCCCGAACGCCAGCAGCGGGCCGAGCGGGACGCCGCGCTGCGCCGAGGCGACCGCGAGGGCCACGGCGAGGTCGATCGCCGGCTCGTCGACGCGCACGCCGCCCGCGACGTTGACGAACACGTCGGCGGCCCCGAGCGGCAGCCGCGCGTGGCGCGAGAGGACGGCCAGGATCATCGCCAGGCGGTTCCGGTCGACGCCGTTCGCGAGCCGCCGGGGCATCTGCAGCTCGCTCGGCGAGACGAGGGCCTGCACCTCCAGGAGCAGTGGCCGGGTTCCCTCGACGGCGCAGGCCACCACCGACCCGGGCGACCCGAGCTCGGAGCGGCCGAGCAAGGCCGACGGATCGTCGAGCGGCAGGAGGCCGTGGCCGGTCATCTCGAAGACGCCGATCTCGTTCGTCGAGCCGAAGCGGTTCTTCACCGCCCGAAGGATGCGCAGATCGCCGGTGCTGTCGCCCTCGAAGAGCAGCACCGCGTCGACCAGGTGCTCGAGGACCCGCGGTCCGGCCACGGCCCCGTCCTTCGTGACGTGGCCGATCAGGATGATGCTGACGCCCTCCTCCTTCGCCACGCGAAGGAGCCGCCCGGCCGCCTCGCGGACCTGCGCGACCGAGCCCGGCGCCGACGACAGCTCACCGCTCCAGAGGGTCTGCACCGAGTCGACGACGCAGACGGCGGGGCGCTCGGCGGCGATCGTGGCACAGACGAGGTCGAGGTCGGTCTCCGCGACGACGCCGATCTGCGCCGCGCCGCCGATCCGCTCGGCGCGGAGCCGGACCTGGGCGGGCGACTCCTCCCCGGTCACGAGCAGCGTCCCGTGCCGTGCCGCGAGCCGCGCCAGGGCCATCGTCATCAGCGTCGACTTGCCGACGCCGGGGTCGCCGCCGACGAGGATCAGCGAGCCGGGGACGATGCCGCCGCCGAGCACCCGGTCGAGCTCCCCGAGGCCGGTCTGCAGACGACCGTCCGGAAGCGCCTCCACCAGTCCGAGCGGGACGACGCGCCGCGGGGCGACGACGGGACCCGCGCGTCCGCCGCCGCGGGCACGGGCTCCGCCCGTCGGCGCAGCCTCCTCGACGAGCGTCCCCCACGACTCGCAGCCCGGGCAGCGGCCGTGCCACTTCGGATGCGCCGCACCGCACTCCTGGCAGACGAAGCGGGTCGCGGTCCGGGTCGCCATCGGACGGGTCAGGCTAGCGCGCGCGTCGGACGGCCCCCGGGTCAGCGGGAGGTCGCGCCGTCGAGCGCGGGGGCGCCTCGCAGCCGTACGGCGGTCAGCACCAGCGGTGCGGCGATCGCCGCACCGAGGACGCCGAGCATGGCGAAGCCGCCGACCGCGAGCACGACGCCGGAGAGGACGCCGCCGGCGGCACCCGCGCTGCCCATCAGCAGGTCGCTGACGCCCTGCACCCGCGTGCGGTCGGCGACCGCGACGCTGTCGGTCAGCAGCGTGCTCGACCCGATCAGGCCGAAGTTCCAGCCGATGCCGAGCAGCAGGAGGGCGCTCGTGAGGAGGAACGTCGAGCCGGGCGGGGCGACGGCGGCGAGCGCCCCGGCCGCGACGAGCAGCCCGCCCCCCACGCCGATCGTCGGCACCCGGCCGACGCGGTCGCAGAAGAGGCCCGTCACGGGCGAGGGCAGGTACATGCCCGCGATGTGGACCGAGATGACGACACCCACGACGGACAGCCCGTGCCCGTGGTGCTCGAGGTGCACGGGGGTCATCGTCATCACCGAGACCATGACGAGCTGCGTCACGGCCATCGCGGCCAGCGCGAGCGGCGCCCGCCCGTCCCGCAGCGCCACCCCGAGCGGTCGTGCGGGGGTCGTCGCCTCGCGGCGGTGGTCGGAGCGTAGGCCCCCAGCGGCCACCAACGGGTCCGGACGCAGCGCGACGAAGAGCACGACGGCCGCGACGCCGTAGGCGGCCACGGCGAGCACGAACGGCCCGGCGAGCGTCGGCAGCTCGAGGGTCCGCGCCACCCCGCCCATCGGGTCGACGAGATTCGGCCCGGCCACGGCGCCGAGCGTCGTGGCGAGCAGGACCGTCGAGATGGCACGGGCCCGACCGGCGGGCAGCGCGAGGTCGGCCGCGGCGTAGCGGGAGAGGAGGTTCGAGGCGTTGCCGACGCCGAAGAGGACGCTGCCGATGAGCAGCAGGGGAAAGCTCCGGACCTCGGCCGCGGCCACGGCCACGGCGGCGCCGACCGCGCCGAGGAGGTAGCCGGAGACGAGCCCGGGCCGGCGCCCGAGCCGGCCCATGAGCCGCGAGAGCGGCACGGCGGCCAGCGCCGCGCCGATCACCTGGAGCGCGCTCGGGAGGCCCGACAGCGCCTCACCACCGAGCAGGTCCCGGGCCAGCAGCGCCCCGACCGCGAGCCCGGCGGCCAGGCCGGCGCCCCCGAACGCCTGCGCCACGACGAGCACGACGAGCGTCCGCCGCTGCAGGCGTCGAAGCCCCTCGGGCGCCGTCGGCGGTGCGGCCGGGGCGCTCATCATCCAGGTGCCACGACGACGCGCGGACGGACCCGCCGTCGGGCGGCAACGCCGGCGGCCACCAGCGCGAACGCCGCGACGGCGCTCAGGGCGACGGCCGGACCGGCCGCGATGCCGCGGTGGTAGGACAGCTCGAGTCCGACCAGCCCGGCCGTCATGGCGAGGGCGGGCGACAGGACGAGCATCGTCGTCACCCGCCGCGAGACGAGCCGGGCCGTGGCCGCGGGAGCGACCAGCAGGCTGAGCACGAGCAGCGTGCCGACGCCGCGGAGCGCGGCCACGAGGGCGAGCGCCAGGCCGACGACCAGCACGACGTCGAGGAGTCCCGGTCGGAGGCCGACGGCCTCGGCCCAGGGGCGGTCGAAGGCGGCCACCACGAGCCGGCGGCTCAGCATCAGGACGGCCGCCGTCACGCCCAACGCCGCCAGGCCGCCGATCACAAGATCGGCCCGCTCCACCGCCAGGAGGCTGCCGAACAGCAGGCTGTCCAGATCCTGCGGCGTGCCGCGGAGCGAGATCAGGATCACGCCCGCCGCGAAGGCGCCCGAGAACACGACGCCGACGGCCACGTCCTCGCCCACGTCCGCACGGCGGAGCAGCAGCGCGACCGCCCCGGCCGCGACGAGCCCGCCGACCAGCGCGCCGCCGAGCACGGGGAGGCCCGAGGCCACGGCCACGGCGGCGCCGGGCACGAGCGTGTGGGACATCGACTCACCGGTGTAGGCGAGATCCCGCAGCACGACGAAGGCCCCGAGCAGGCCGCAGACGAGCCCCATCAGCAGCGCCTCGGCCAGCGCACGCTGCATGAACGCGGGCGAGAACGCCTCCAGCAGGCCGTCCATCAGCCCCCGGTGGCCACGACGGCGCGATCGTCCGCGGCGTGGTCGTGGCCGGGGCCGCAGCCGTGGCTGCCCTCGTCCAACCCGTGCAGCGACCCGTCGCCGAGCACGATGAGCCGACCGCCGTAGGCCGCCGCCAGCGTCTCGGCGGTCAGGGCGCGATCCGGCGGTCCGGAGGCGTGGAGCCGACGGTTGAGCAGGAGCGCCGACGTCGCCGCGCTGCGGGCGAAGGCGAGATCGTGGGTCGCCATCACGACGGCCCGACCGGCGCCGCGCTCGGCGTCGAGCGCGGCCAGGATGGCGCGTTCGGACACCGCGTCGACGCCCGACAGCGGCTCGTCGAGCAGGAGCACGGACCCGGCCTGCACGAGCGCGCGGGCCAGGAGCGCCCGTTGCCGCTGGCCGCCCGAGAGCTCGGTGTAGGGCGTGGCGGACAGGTCGGCGAGGCCGACGCGTCCGAGCGCCTCGCGGGCCTGGGCGCGGTCGGCCCGCGCCAGGCGCCGCAGGAGCGGCGTGCGGGCGTAGGCGCCCATGAGCGCGACGTCCTCGGCGGTGACCGGGAAGCTCCGGTGCGCGGGGCCGCCCTGCGGGACGTAGGCGAACGAGCCCTGCAGGTCGACCCGCCCCGCGACCCGCGGGAGCAGGCCGAGCAGCGCACCGAAGAGCGACGACTTGCCGGCCCCGTTCGGTCCCACGACCGCGACCAGCTCCCCCGGCCGGACGGAGAACGACACGTCCTCGACGACGTCCCGGGCGCCGCGCCGCACGGTCAGCGCCTCGACGCGGAGCAGCTCCGGCGCGGCCGTCATCGCGTCAACCCCTCCACGATCGTGTCGGCGTTCCGGCGCATCATGCTCAGGTAGTCGGCGCCTGGCTCGCCCTCGGGTGCGAGCGTGTCGCCGAGGAGGTCAGCATAGACCGTGACTCCGGTCTCGGCCGCGAGCTGTCGGCCGAGCTTCGGGTCGACGGTCGACTCGGAGAAGATCGCCGGAACGCCCTGGTCGCGGATCGCCCGGATCAGCGCCGCCGTGTCCCGCGCGTTCGGCTCGGCGGCCGTCGACGTCGACGGGATCACCGTGCCGACCACCTCGAGCCCGTACCGACGGGCGAGGTAGGAGAAGGCGTCGTGGTTCGTGACCAGCCGCCGCCGGGCGGCCGGGACGGTGCCGTAGCGCTCGGCGAGCGCGCGGTCGAGCTCGGCGAGCTCCGCGCGGTACCGGGTCGCTCCGGCACGGTAGGCCTCGGCGCCGCCGGGGTCGGCCGCGGCGAGCGCCGCCTCGACCGCGTCGACCGCGCCCCGAGCGAGCCTCGGGTCGTGCCAGAAGTGCGGATCGAGCTCCGCCTCGTCGCCCTCCTCGGCGTGCTCGTGGCCCCCACCCCCGTGGTCGTGGCCCTCCATCGCCTCCTCGTGGCCGGCGCCGGCCGGTCGCAGCTCGTCCTGCGGCGCGACCTCGACGACGGCGGGATCGCCGCCCGCCCCGGCGGCCAGGTCGTCGACCCACGCGTCGAAGCCCGCGCCCACGGCCACCAGGAGGCGCGCGCGGGACACGACCTCGGCCTGCCGGGGACCCGGCTCGAAGTCGTTGGGG
>CADCWC010000225.1 GCA_902806305.1 uncultured Thermoleophilia bacterium
GGCGCCGGTCTGGCCCGCCGGCTGGCGGCGGTCGGGAGGTGCGCGCCTGGTCGGCTGAGGACCGCGACGTGCGACACGATCAGACGAATGCCGCCGACCCGGCGCCGCGTCCGGCACGGGGCGTCGTGGGCGACGCGGAGACGGGCCGGGGGCGGTCCCTGAGCCCCTTCGGGGCCGGGCGTGTCGGGCTCACCCCCCGGTACGATGGACGGTGATGGCCATCGGTCCGGAGCTCATCCGCACCCGCGCCCGTGAGCTGCCCGACGCCCCCGGCGTCTACCTGCACAAGGGCCGCGACGGCGAGGTGCTCTACGTCGGCAAGGCGAAGTCGCTCAAGAAGCGCGTCGGCTCGTACGCGCGCACGGATCGGGCGCTCGAGCGGCGGACCGCCGACCTCGTGGCGCGGGTGGCGGACGTCGAGGTCATCCTCGTCCACTCGGAGACCGAGGCGCTGCTGCTGGAGCAGAATCTCATCAAGCGCCACCGGCCGCCGTTCAACGTGCGGCTGCGCGACGACAAGTCCTACCCCTACATCGCCGTGACGGTCTCCGAGCCGTTCCCGCGCGTGATGTTCACCCGCGAGCACCACCGCCGCGGCGTGCGCTACTTCGGGCCGTACGCGAGTGCGTCGAAGGTGCGGGAGACGCTCGACGTGCTCTCGCGCGTCTTCCCGTTCCGTCCCTGCGAGGGCCCCGAGCCCGGCCGGCGTTCCGGCGTGCCGTGCCTCGACTACCACATCGGTCGGTGCCTGGCCCCGTGCGTCCGCTACATCTCCGAGGAGGGCTACCGGGAGATCATCGACGGCGTGATCGAGTTCCTCGGCGGCCGCACGGAGCCGATCGAGCGGCGGCTGAGCCGGGAGATGGCCGCCGCGTCGGCCGAGAGGCGGTTCGAGGACGCCGCCCGGGCCCGGAACCGGCTCCAGGCGGTGCGCCACCTGCGCGAGCGTCAGCTCGTCGACCGCGCCTCGGTCGGCGACGTGGACGTGATCGGCGTCGCCCGGCGCGGCGACCTGGCCTGCGTGATGCTGCTGCCGCTGCGCGGCGGGCGCCTCGGCGACCGCTTCGTGCTGACCATCGAGAACAGCGAGGGCGCGCGGCTCGACGACCTGCTCGAGACGTTCGCCGCGGAGCGCTACGGCCTCGGCGGCGTGGCCGTGCCCCCGCTCGTCGTCGTGCCGGAGGGACTCGAGGACGCGGGCGCCCTCTGTGCGCTCCTGACCGAGCGTCGGGGGAGCCGGGTCGAGGTGCGCAGGCCGGAGCGTGGCGAGAAGCTGCGCCTCGCCGAGCTCGCGCAGCGGAACGCCGAGCACGCCCTCACCGGTGAGGCGCTGAAGGCGGAGCGGACCCGGGCGCGCCGCTACGGTGCCCTGGAGGAGCTCCGGGATGCGCTCAACCTGGAGTCGCTGCCGCTCCGGATCGAGTGCTTCGACATCTCGAACCTCGGCGAGTCGGCCACCATGGCGTCGATGGTCGTGTTCGAGAACGGGGTCGCCAAGTCGAGCGACTACCGCATCTTCGGCATCGGCCACGGGCAGGGCCAGGACGACTTCGCCTCGATGGCGGAGGCGATCCGGCGACGCTTCACGCGGCTCGCCTCGACCGCCGCCGGGCGCGACATGGAGGGCGGCCACGACCCGTCGTTCGCCGCCACGCCGAACCTGGTCGTCATCGACGGAGGCAAGGGCCAGCTCTCGGCCGCCCTGGCGGCCCTCGACGAGCTCGACATCCCACGCGTCGCGGCGATCGGGCTCGCCAAGCGCATCGAGGAGGTCTTCCTGCCCGGCCGCGCCGACCCCGTGCTCCTGCCGGCCGACTCCTCGGGGCTGCTGCTGCTCCAGCGCTGCCGCGACGAGGCGCACCGGTTCGCGATCGCCCACCACCGCAAGCGGCGCGCGCGGACCACCACCGACTCGATCTTCGACACGCTCCCGGGCGTCGGTCCGGCGCGGAAGCGCGCCCTGATGCGCCACTTCGGCACGCCGAACGCGATCCTGGGCGCCACGCCCGCGGAGCTCGAGTCCGTGCCGGGCGTGCCGGCGAAGACCGCCCGGGCGATCTACGCGCACCTGCACCGGACCGGCGGGCAGGCCCCCGAGCAGGCCGCGGCTGCGGCCCGGCTGGACGGGGCGGCGTGACGACCGCCGTGCACCCGGAGACGGTGCGCTACGCCATCCCGACCTGGGGCGTGGGCGAGCTCACGTTCCTCGGCGGGCTTCCCGTGGCCCACGACCTCCCGAGCCGGCGCCGGGCGCCCCTGGAGGGCCCGGTCCCGCCGCGTCACGAGCGGCTGCTCGAGCAGATCCGACGGTACTTCGCAGGCGCGCGGGAGTCGTTCGCCGACGTCGACCTCGAGCCCACCATCGAGCTCTGGGGGTTGACGCCGTTCGAGGCGGCGGTGACCCGGGCGCTGCAGCGCGTGCCGTGGGGTACGACGCTGTCGTACGGCGCGTTGGCCGCCGCGGCCGGCCGGGGGCGGCCCGTGCGGCCGGGAGCGTCTGCGCCCGCGGCGTGCTCGGCCTGATCCTGCCCTACCACCGCATCGTCACCGCCGACGGGCGTCTCGGCGGCTACGGTGCGTCCGGCGCGGCGGCGAAGCGGCGCCTGCTGGCCCTGGAGGGCGTCCGTTGCCGGTGAGGCGCGCCAACATCGTCTGCATCGGCGGCGGCACCGGCCTCTCCACGCTCCTGCGCGGGCTCAAGGAGATCGGCGTCCGACCCACCGCGATCGTGACGCTGACCGACGACGGCGGCTCGTCGGGACGGCTCCGGCGCGAGCTCGACATCCCGCCGCCCGGTGACGTCCGCGCCTGCCTGGTGGCGCTCGCGGAGGACGAGTCGTTCATGGCCGACATGTTCCGCTACCGCTTCTCGCGCGGCGAGCTGACGGGCCACTCGCTCGGGAACCTGTTCCTGGCCGCGCTGACCGAGATGGCCGGGTCGTTCGACGAGGCCGTGGCGCTGACGTCGCACGTCCTCGCCATCCACGGCAACGTCCTGCCCGCCACCCAGCGCCCGGCGGCGCTGACCGCCGAGATGGAGGACGGCCGGGTCGTGGAGGGCGAGAGCGCGCTCGCCACCGACCGCAGTCACGTCCGCCGCCTGCGCCTGGAGCCCGCCGACCCGGGCGCCCACCACGCCGCGCTGTGGGCGATCGAGCGCGCGGAGCTGATCGTCCTCGGGCCCGGCTCGCTGTTCTCCTCGACGCTGCCGCCGCTGCTCGTGCCGCGGATCCGGGAGACGCTCCTGGCCTCGGGCGCGCGTCGGCTCTACATCGCGAACCTCCTGCAGGAGCCGAACGAGACGATCGGCTACGACGCCGGCAAGCACATCGACCGGCTCGTGCAGCACGTCGGCGAGGGCGTCGTCGACAGCGTCCTGATCCCGTCCGTCCGTCGGGTGCCGACCGCCCACGTGCCGGACGAGGTGCTGATCCCCGTCGAGTTCGACCGCGACGACCTGGCCGAGCGCGGCGTCGAGGTCGTGGCGGCCCGGATCACGCACGGCCACCAGCACGACCCCGAGCCGCTCGCCCGCGCCGTGGCGCGCCAGGCGCTGCGCGCCGCACCCGTCCGGCGGTGAGCTTCTCCGACGAGGTGCGCTCGGAGCTCTGCGCGCACCTGCCGGTCGACGCGGGGGCTCGTCGGGCGCTGCTCGCGGCCGTGCTGCGGACGGCGGGCTCGTTCCACCTGCACGGGCGCGGACAGGTGCACGTCGAGGTCGACCTGGGACTGACCGCCGCCGCGCGGCGCACGGTCGAGCTCCTGCGCGGCCTGGGCGGCACCTGTGAGATCCGCTCCTACCGCGCCCCGCGCTTCGGGGGCGCGGCGCGCTTCCGGATCGTGGTCGGCGGCGACGGCCGGACGCTGCGCGTCCTCCGCGACCTGGGCGTGCTGACCGCGTCGCACGGTCCGGTGTCCGAGCCGCCGCCCCGGCTCCTGGCCGGGCCCGTCCGGCGCGCCGCCTACCTGCGCGGTGCGTTCGTGGCGGCGGGCAGCGTGGCCGCGCCGCGGCGTCCGGCCCAGCTCGAGCGCCGGACGCACGACCTCGCCGGCGCCGAGCTGCTGCAGCGGCTGGCCGCGGCCGCCGACGTGCCGCTGATGGTGCGCGACCGCGGCGACCACGCCGCCGCGTACACGAAGCGCCTGGAGACGATCGCCGACCTGCTGGCCCGCATCGGCGCCGGCGACGCCGCGCTGCGCCTGGCCGAGGCCGACGTCGTGGCGCGGACGCGCGAGACCGCCAACCGCCGGGCGAACGCCGACACGGCCAACATCCGCAGGCTCATCTCGGCGAGCGCCCGCCAGCTCGACGCGATCGACCGCCTGTCGGAGAGCGGCGTGCTGGAGCGGCTCGCCCCGCCGCTGCAGGACGCGGCCGCCCTGCGCCGCGCCCACCCGGAGCGGCCACTCGCCGAGCTGGCCGCCGAGGCCTGGCCGCCGCTCTCGAAGGCCACGCTGGCCGGACGGCTCCGACGGCTCGAGGAGCTCGCGTACGAGCGCTGAGGGACGGCCGGACGCCCGGGCCGGTACGACCTGTCGGTCGGCGAGGGCCCGTCGCCGCGCCACCGGAGACGTCTCGGCGGGCAGCGGCCGGGTCAGGCGCCGAGCGGATCCGGCGGCTCGACGGTGGTCCACTCGGCCCGTGTCCGCCCGGCATCGACCGGAACCCCCGTCTTGGCCCACACCACCTCGTGCTGGGATCCGTCAGGGTCCGTGAAGACGACGTTGAGGACGGTTCCCATGTCCGTCACCGTGCCGTCGCCGGCGCCCTCGGCCACGATACGGCGCCGCACCTCCCAGAAGGCGTCCTCGTCCGCCGCGTTGAGGGCGAGATGGTCGAGCCGGCCCCGCCCGAAGATCGGCTCGGCCGGGCCGAGCGGCACGTCCGGGATCTGGAACGGGTGCAGCATGGTGTGCGGGCCGATCTCGATGAAGGCGTGGCGCAGGCCCTCCTCCGTCATGTCGAGCGTCACCCGGGCCTCGAAGACGCGCTCGTAGAACGCGATCAGCCGGTCCATGTCCGCGGTCAGCATGGCCACGTGGTGCAGATCCTTGATCACGCCCGACAGCTCTCCTCGACCGGTGGCGTGCGAATCGTCTCAGAGCGGCGAGACGCCCGCGCCTATCGCGCGGCGGGCCGGGACGGGACGGAGCCCGGACGTCGTGACCGTCTCCCTGTGGGCGCGGGTGGGAACCGTCGCCGGGGGCACTGGAGTACCCTGCGGGCGCCTCCCGCGGCGTGCCGCGGCGGCGCTCGACCGCCCGTCCCGTCCTCCTCCCCAAGGAGCTTGCTGTCCCCATGGCAACGCGTGTCGCGATCAACGGCTTCGGCCGCATCGGCCGGAACTTCCTGCGCTCGGCGATCAACCGGGGCGTCGAGCTCGACGTCGTGGCGATCAACGACCTGACGGACGCGCGAACGCTGGCGCACCTCTTCCGCTACGACTCGACGTTCGGGCCGTTCGCGGGGACGGTCGAGGCCCGGGAGTCGTCGCTCGTCATCAACGGCGACGAGATCCGCATCCTGTCCGAGAAGGATCCGGGAAATCTGCCCTGGAAGGACCTCGACGTGCCCGTCGTCGTCGAGTCGACCGGCTTCTTCGTCGACCGGGCGAGCGCCTCGAAGCACCTCGACGGCGGCGCGCAGAAGGTCATCATCTCCGCGCCCGCCAAGGAGCCCGACGTCACGCTCGTGCTGGGCGTGAACGACGAGGCCTACGACCGCGAGCAGCACCGCATCATCTCGCTGGCGTCGTGCACGACGAACTGCCTCGCACCGGTGGCGCGGATCCTGCTCGACGAGTTCGGCATCGAGCGCGGCTTCATGACCACCACGCACGCGTACACGAACGACCAGCGGATCCTCGACGCGCCGCACAAGGACCTGCGTCGGGCGCGGTCCGCGGCGCTCTCGGTCATCCCGACCTCGACCGGGGCGGCGAAGGCGATCGGCCTCGTGATCCCGGAGCTGAAGGGCCGGCTCGACGGCTTTGCGATGCGCGTGCCCGTCCCCGACGGCTCCGTCGTCGACCTGACCGTCGAGCTCGGCCGGGACGCCTCCGTGGACGACATCAACGCCGCCGTCCGCGCCCGGGCCGACACGGGCCCGCTCGAGGGCGTCCTGCAGTACACCGAGGACCCGATCGTCTCGTCCGACATCGTCGGCTCGTCGTACTCGTCCGTGTTCGACAGCCAGCTCACGATGGCGAACGGGCGGCTGGCCAAGGTCGTCTCCTGGTACGACAACGAGTACGGGTACTCGAGCCGGCTCGTGGACCTCGTCACCCGGGTCCTGTAGCCGTCATGGCCAAGCGTGGCATCGCAGGCCTCGGCGAGCTGCGCGGTCGTCGCGTGCTCGTCCGGGTCGACTTCAACGTGCCGCTCGACGGCACCCGGGTCACGGACGACACCCGCATCCGGGCCGCGATCCCGACGATCACCGACCTCCGCGAGCGCGGCGCGCGCGTGGTGCTGATGTCCCACCTCGGGCGCCCCAAGGGCGCGCCCCGACCCGAGCTGTCGCTCTGGCCGGTCGCCGAGCGGCTCGCCGAGCTGCTCGGCGCGCCCGTGGCCTTCGTCGC
>CADCWC010000226.1 GCA_902806305.1 uncultured Thermoleophilia bacterium
CCACCACCACGTCGACGTCGCGGGTCGGCCGGTCGAGGAGCGCGTCGCGGACCACGCCCCCGACGAGCCACGCCGGGCTCCCGAGGTGCTCGGCGAGCGTACGGGCGTCGAGGCCGACCGCCCCGAGCGTCGCCGTGAGGTGCGCCCGGAGCCTCGCCGGAGGCGCTGCCGAGACGTCAGGCGAGAGCCACGACCTCGATCTCGACCAGCGCGCCCGCGGGCAGGGCGGCCACCTGGAAGGTGGAGCGGGCGGGGAACGGCTGCGGCATGCGCTCGGCGTAGACGGCGTTCATCGCGCCGAACTGGCCGAGGTCGCTCATGAAGACGGTCGACTTGACCACCTGGTCGAGGCCCGAGCCGCCCTGGGCGAGGATGGCCGCCAGGTTGTCGAACACCCGGTGCGTCTGCGTCGTGATGTCGCCCTCGAGCCGCCCGTCGGCGTCGAAGCCGACCTGGCCCGCCGTGAAGAGCAGGCCGCGGGCGATGATCCCCTGCGCGTACGGCGCTCCGCCGACGGGGCCGGGCGCCGCCTCGGTGTGGACGACGATCTTCGTCATGCAGGGCTCCTCGCGCTTCGGCGGACGGTCCGCCGGATTCTGCCCGATGGCGCGGATTGCCGGTCCGGCGCCGCGTCGCCGTCCCGGGACGGGCTCTCAGCCGCGACGTCGGTCGCGGCGCGGGGAGACGCCCGCCTCCGCGGCCAGCCGGTCCAGGTCCTCCTGCTCACCGCGCGGCGGCGGCGCGACCAGCCAGCGGGCCTCGCGGATGACCCGGGTGAAGCGCCAGCTCCGCGAGTTGAGCAGCGTCCGCAGCGCCGCGGTGCGATGCTCGACCGCGTCCTGCAGCCGTTCGACCTCGTGCTCCAGGTCGGTGATCCGCCCCTGTAGGGCCTCCTTCTCCGTGCGGAGCAGATCGTTGTCGACCCTCCCCCGCTCGAGGTCGGCCCGGAGCGCGTCGAGCTCGGCGCGCCGCTCCTCCTGCTCGGAGGCGTGCTGCTGCAGCCGGCGTGCCATCTCGCTCTCGAGCTCGAGCAGTCGACGACCGGCCGCCTGGAGCTTGCCCTCGAGCGAGTCGGCCGACCCGTCGGTCGACACGCCCGTCGGCCGGGCCTCCGGACGCTCGGTCATTCGTCCTCCCCCGGGATGCTGTTGAAGAATGAGGCGTGACGGTCGCGGAAGCGGCCCATCAGGTTCGCGGTGTCGAGCGTCGTCATCGTCAGCGCCGACACGCCGTGCACACGGTAGCGACCGACGATCTCGCGCACGTGCACGCCGTAGAGCCCCTGCGTCGCGAAGCTCAGCCAGAGGTCGTAGTCCTCCCAGCCGAGCTCCATCGAGGGGTCGCTCACGTAGCCGCCGACCTGCCGCCAGGCGTCGACCCGGATCAACGCCATCGCGTCGATGTAGTGCTCGCGGGCCAGGTGGCTCCGGTCCCAGGGGTGCGTGCCCATCAGTCCGACGCCGCGGCCCTCGATGAACCGCTCGATGATGCCGTAGGCGAAGCCGGCGCCGGGATCGTCCCGCAGCCGGCTCCAGAGCTTGCTCAGGGCGTACGGGTAGATGACGTTGTCGGCGTCGAGGATGAACGCGTACGGCGCCCGGGCGTGTGACAGCGCGAGGTTGCGCGCGCGCTGCACCCCCGTGTTGAGGCGCTGCGCGAGCAGCATCATCGGCACCTCGGGGTGCTCGGCGATCACCGCGCGAACCACGGAGACGGAGTCGTCGGTCGACGCGTCGTCGACGACGATGACCTCGAGGTCGACGCCGTGCGAGGCGATCACGCTGGCGAGGGCCGACCGGACGTAGCGGGCGTAGTTGTGGACGGTGACGACGACGGTGACGTCGGGCGTCACGCCGCGGTCCATGCCGTTCGTCGTCGTCTCGACGAGCGGCGCCGAGGGGTCGTCGACCAGCCGCGAGACCTTCGCCACCTCGCGTCGCGCCGCCCGCAGGTCGAAGAACAGCTTCTTCAGCACGGCGTTCTGCTTGGCGATCAGCTGGAGAACCTCGTCGGACGCGCTCGAGCTCGACGACACGTCGCCGTTCGTGCCGTCCTGGCCGTCCGCACGGGCGTCGAGATCCTCGAGCCGCGGCAGCCGCGGCAGCCGGCGCGGCGGTCGCGGCTCGACGGGCGTCGTCGCGACCTCGAGCATCCCCTCGACCGAGCGCCGGAGCGGCAGCTCCTCGCGCACGAAGGCGTAGGCCTCCTCGCGGATCGCCTCGAGCTGGTCCGGATCCCGCAGCACGTGGTCGAGCAGGAGCGGCAGGCTGGTCGCGGTCCCGCTGACGAAGTGACGTCCCGGGACGAGCGGCGAGAAGCCGACCGACTCCTCCGAGACGAGCACGGAGCGGTTGCAGAGCGCGTCGAGCGCGCGCAGCCACTCGAACGCGAAGTCGTCGTCGGGGTGGACGTTCAACGACACCTTGGCGGTCGCCAGCAGCTGCCGCTTGGCGTCGCCCCAGACCGACCCGAGCGCGGGCCGTGCGGGCGTGGACGGCGAGCCGACGAGCCGCAGGTCGACGTCGTGCGCGGCCAGCACGGGCGCCGCCTCGGCGAGCACCTGCTCGCGACGCGGCGTGAGGGCGGCGAGACAGACGACGTCGAGCGGTCGCTCGGTGCCCGGCCCGGCGCCGGCGTCGAGGCTCTCGTGGTACCCGAGCTGGAAGTTCAGCGCCGGGATGCCGTGGCGACGGAGCGCGATCGACCCGAGCTCCGAGACGTGGAGGACGGCCCGCGCGCTGACCGCCTGGCGCAGCGACGCTCGCCACTCGGCGGTGAACGGCCGGTCGCAGCAGATCAGCGTCGTGCGGGCCAGGCTGCGGCTGACCGCGTCGGGGTCCGGGGCGACCAGGTGCGGATAGACGTCGTGCGGCCCGACGACGACGATCGGATCGTCCGAGTCCTCCGCCGGGAGCTCGTCGTAGAGCACGTCGGCGGCGCAGCCGAGCTCGCGCAGCACCGTGCAGACGGTGGTCGTCAGCTCGACCACGGGCGTCTTCGTGGCCGACGAGAGAAGGAGGTGGACGGTTGGCATGCGGGAGGGCGAGGACACGGCCTCGTACTCGGAGCCTACGGGACTCGGGGCGAAAGCGGGTCCTCGTCAGGCTCCGGCGTCGTGCGCGGCGTGCGTCGTCAGGCGACCACGCGCTCGATGTGGGCCCCGAGACTGCGCAGTCGCTCGTCGATCCGCTCGTACCCGCGATCGATCTGACCGACGTTGCCGATGACGGTCCGCCCCTCGGCGCAGAGCGAGGCGATCAGCATCGCCATCCCGGCCCGGATGTCCGGGCTCTCGAGGCGACCGCCGTAGAGGCGGGCGGGCCCGGTGACGACGCACCGGTGCGGGTCGCAGAGCACGATCCGCGCTCCCATGGACACCAGCTTGTCGGTGAAGACGAGCCGGTTCTCGAACATCTTCTCGTAGATCAGCACGGTCCCCTCGGCCTGCGTGGCCACGGCCACGGCGATCGAGGTGAGGTCGGCCGGGAACTGGGGCCACGGGCCGTCCTCGAGCTTCGGGATCTGGGCGCCCTCGTCGTCGACGATCTCGAGTCGCTGCCCGGGCGGGACCCGGAGGTCGCGACCGTGCGTCTCGGTCCGCACGCCGAGCCGGCCGAACCCCATCAGGATGGCGCGGAGGTCGTCGGGCTCGACGTCCTCGATCGTCACGTCGCCGCCGGTCACGGCGGCCAGGCCCAGGAACGACGCGATCTCGATGTGATCGGCGCAGATGCGATGGACGCAGCCGCCCAGGCGCGCAACGCCCTCGATCCGCAGCATGTTCGAGCCGATGCCCTCGATCGACGCACCCATCGAGACGAGCAGGCGACAGAGGTCCTGGACGTGCGGCTCGCAGGCGGCGTTCATGAGCACCGTGGAGCCCGGCGCGAGGACGGCGGCCATGACGGCGTTCTCCGTGCCGGTCACGCTCGGCTCGTCGAGGAACACGGGCGCCCCCCGCAGGCCCTCGGGGGCGCGGATCTCGTAGCTCCGCCCGACGGCGACCTGGGCGCCCAGCGCCCGGAAGGCGAGGAAGTGCGTGTCGACCCGGCGCCGCCCGATGACGTCGCCGCCGGGCGGCGGGATCTCGACGGAGCCGTACCGGGCCAGGAGCGGCCCGGCGCAGAGGATCGAGGCGCGGATGCGCTCGCAGAGCGCCGGGTCGAGCGCCGTGTGGCCGAGGTCGGCGGCCTGCACGACCAGCTCGTTCTGGCCGACCCACTCCGTCTCGGCGCCGAGCTCGGCGACGAGCTCGACCATCACCTCGACGTCGCGGATCCGCGGCACGTTCAGGAGCCGTACCGGCTCGTCGGTCAGCAGGCAGGCCGCGATGATCGGCAGCGCGGCGTTCTTGTTGCCCTCGGGGCGGATGCGGCCTTCGAGCGGCACGCCGCCCTCGATGACGAACTGCTCGGCCAAGGCACCCCGCGGCGTCGTGGAGGTCAGCACGGGCGGGAATCTACCAGCCGACCTCCGCGACCCCGGTCGTCCCCTCCCGGGCGCCGGGTACGCTTCGGCCCATGGCGGAGGCGATCGCCCGGCACTATTTCGGCAAGTCGATCTACGTGCAGTCGGCCGGCGTGCGCAAAGGCGAGGCCGATCCGTTCGCGATCTCGGCGCTCGACGAGATCGGCATCGACGCCGCCAAGCACAAGCCCCGCACCCTCGAGGAGCTCGAGGAATGGGAGGGGCTCAACTTCGACCTCATCGTGTCGCTCTCGCCGGAGGCCCACCACGCGGCGCTGGAGCTCACGCGGACGATCGCGGCCGACGTGGAATACTGGCCGACCCCGGACCCCACCATCACGCAGGGCTCGCGCGACCAGCGCCTCGACGCCTACCGCAACGTGCGCGACGGACTGGTCTACCGGATCCGGATGCGGCTCAAGAGCTGACCCCCGGGCCCCGAAGAGACCCGCGGCCCGCTACCCCGCTGCCGGACCGGGGGCCGCGGCCGCGAACCCGGCCGCGCGCAGGTCAGTATCCGGCCGCCCGCACGAGGCTCACGACGGCGAGCCCGGCCGCGAGCGCCGCGAGCTCGGTGCGCAGCCACGCCATGGCGGCGAGCGCGGCGATCAGGCCGAGGGCGGCGGGCGGTCCGCCCTGGACCGCGAGCGGCAGGACGGTGGCGACCACGATCGAGCCCGGCAGCGCCCGCAGGCCGCGTTCGAGGCGCGGTGTGATCAGCACGCGGCTCATGACGAAGACCCCGCCGGCCCGGCAGAGATAGGTTGCCGCGGTCATGGCGAGGATCGCGAGATACGGCCCGGCGGGTCCGGCGATCCAGTCCCGGATCGGGCTCATGGCGCCCTCCGGCCGGCGATCGGTCTGCGGCTGCGCGGGCTCATTCCAGGAACGCTCCCGCGACGGCGCCGGCCAGTGCGCCGGCGACGATGAAGGCATAGCCCGGCACCAGGGCCTGCACGACGAGTGCGACCGCCCCGGCCACGGCCCAGGGCCGGGCGGCCCGCGCTCCGCGCCAGAGCGGCACCAGCATGGCGCTGAAGAAGATCGGCATCACGACGTCGAGGCCGAAGCGGCGCGGCTCGCCGCCGAGGGCGCCCGCGAGGTAGCCCGGCACCGTCGCGACGACCCAGAGCGCCCACAGGGCGATGCCGGCGCCGAACAGCACCCCGACATCCCGGCCGCCCTCCTCCCGGTAGCGGGTGGCGATGAGCCAGCTGGCATCCGTGAGGAAGAACAGGTTGGCGGCAAGCCGTCCCGGGGGCTCGCCCCTGAGCCAGGGCTGGATCGCTGCGCCCGCCAGCACCATGCGGCTGTTGACGACCGCGGTCACGGTGGCGATCCCCAGGATGGTGCCGGGCGCCCACACCTGCTGCCACACCTCCAGCGCGACCATCTGGGCCGCGCCCGCGAACACGAAGGCGCTCGTGGCGAGCGCTTGCTCGAAGGACAGCCCGCGCTGCTGCGCCGCCGTGCCGAACGCGGAGGCGAACACCACGAGCCCCGGCATCAGCGGCAGGGTCAGGCGGGCGCCGTGCAGGCAGCCCTGAAGGGTGAAGCGGGACGCGGAATCCATCGGCGGGGGCTGGGCGGCGGGAGCGCGAACCCTGTGCGCCCGGCGCCGGCCCCGTCAACCCGGAGCGGGCGCATGCCCCCGATGCCGGACGCACGGGGCCGGACGTGCCCTGCGCAGGCGACGAAGGAGCGGGCGGGGCCGTGCGGGTCAGCCCGCGACGTAAGGGTAGACCTCGCTGAAGCCGCGATAGATCATCTCGACGGCGACATAGAGGATCACGGCCAGGCCCACATAGGCGATCCAGCGGTGGTTCTGGAGCAGGCGGGCGATGAACGACGCCGCGAGGCCCATGAGCGCGATGGAGAGCACGAGGCCGAACACCAGCACCCAGGGGTGCTCGCGCGCCGCGCCGGCCACCGCGAGCACGTTGTCGAGGGACATGGACACGTCGGCGATGACGATCTGCCAGGCCGCCTGCGCGAAGGTCTTGCGGGGAGCGCCACCCGCGATCGTGCCGTCCTGGTTGGTGTCGGCGTTGGCGAGCGCCTCCTCGGCGGCCTGCTCGTCCCCATGCGAGGTCCGCAGTTT
>CADCWC010000227.1 GCA_902806305.1 uncultured Thermoleophilia bacterium
CGACGTGGCGGCCCGCCGGCTCGGCCGCCGCCTCGGCCAGCGCCGCACCGATCGCCACGAGTCGACGCCGCCGATCCTCGGCCGTCGACACCGGGCTCAGCCCGCGACGAGCTCCGCGTGGGCCGCCTCCCACGCCTCGAGCTCGGGCGTGAAGTACTTGAGGCGCGTCTTCTTGTACTCGCGCGTCGAGTAGAGCACGGCGTAGTCGCGGAGGCCGGTCTCGTCGGAGATCGCCCGCAGCACCGCCTCGCACTCGTCCTTGTCGCGCCCGTGCGTCATCGAGAAGAGCCGGTAGGGCCAGTCCTCGTAGACCGGGCGCTCGTAGCAGTGCGAGACGCCGCGGTAGCCCGCCATGACGCGGCCCATCTCACCGACCCGATCGGCGTCGACCCGCCAGACGCCCATGCCGTTCTGGACGAAGCCCGCGTTGCGGTGGTTGAGGACCGCCGCGAAGCGCCGCATCTGCCCCGTCTCGAGAAAGCGCCGGCCGTGCTCGAGCAGCTCGTCGACCCCGAATCCGTACGCCTCCGCGATCCCGGTGAACGGCTCGTGCTCGGCGGGCAGATCGGTCTGGAGCGCCCGGACGGCCTCGATCTCCCGATCCGAGAGCGCGGTCGCCGCCTGCAGCGTGGGGGCCCGACGGGCCTTCTTGGCGCCCGGGTCGCGGCCGCCGCGCATGTCGAGGTCCACGCCGATCTTGAAGAACTGGAGCGCGGGCAGCGGCCGGATCGACTCGACGTCCGCGAGCGACCCCATCAGCTCCACGGTGGCGTCCATGCCGAGCCGCGAGTTCGGCGGCACCGCGATGGTGAACCAGATGTCGAAGTCGTGATCGCGGCGGTAGTTGTGCGTCACGCCCGGGTGCGAGTTGAAGACGAGCGCCGTCTCGTCGGTCGTGCCGGGACGCGAGCGCACCGCCACGAGCTGCGAGCTGTAGCCGAGCCGACGCGTGTCGAAGATGCCCGAGATCTGGCGCACCACGCCCTCGCCACGGACGGCGGTGATGCGTTGCAGGATCTCGTCACCCTGCATGCCGAGCCGTTCGCCGAGCGCCTCGAACGGCCGCTCCACGAGCGGCAGGTCGTTCTGGAGGGAGTCGAGCAGGAGCCGGTCGCGATCGTCCACCCCTGCAGTCTACGCCGGTGCGACCGCCGTGACCGTCCGAAGGCGGGCGCAGGCGGACCGGCGCTCCCGCTGGGCGGCGGTGGCCGGACGCGCTACGCTCCACCCGCCCGTGCACGCCCCCGGAAAGGTCGATCAACCCATGCGCCAGCGCCTGGTCCCCGTCCTCGTCACCCTCGCGATCCTGGTCTCCGGGCTGCTGGTGACGGCCTGCGGCGGGTCCGAGGATCCCGAGGGCACCGTGACGAGCGCCATCACGATCGGGACGGACGGCGAGGCGACGAACCCGGGGGGCGGCGCGGCGGCCGGCGGCGAAGGCGGCGAGACCACTGGCGGGGAAGGCGGCGAGACCACCGCCGAGGAGCCCGAGGAGGGCGCCGCCGGCGACACCGGCCAGACCACCGAGGCGGAGGCGGGCGGCGACGCGAACGACAACCCGGGCGACCCGGCGGCCGGCAAGGAGGTCTACGCGAGCGCCGGGTGCGGGACCTGCCACACGCTGGAGGACGCGGGCTCGAACGGCCAGGTCGGGCCGAACCTCGACGAGGCGCGGCCCGACTACGAGCAGGTCGTCGAGTACGTGACGAACGGCAAGGGCGCCATGCCGTCCTTCAAGGACCGTCTGTCCGAGGAGGACATCCAGAACGTCGCGAACTACGTGAGCGACGTCACGGGCAGCGGCGAGGAGGGCTGAGCGGCCCTGGGCGCGTGACCGACCGGGCGGCCGTCGATCTCCCACCCGGCCTCGATCCGATCGGCCTGCGCGCCGTCTTCCTCGACCTCGACGGGACGCTGCTCGACGCGGGGCGTCCGCTGCCCGGGGCGCGTGACGCGATCACGCGGCTGCAGCGCTCCGGCGTCCGCGCCCTGATCGCGACCGGCCGCATGTACACGTCGACACGCCGCCTGGCGGGCGAGCTCGGCGTCGACGGGCCGCTCGTCTGCTACCAGGGCGCCCTCGTCCGCGAGGCCGGCGCGGGCGTGACGTGGGACCACCGCCCGCTCGACGCCGAGACGGCCCGCGCGCTGATCGGTGCCGTGCAGGCCGAGGGCCACCCCGTCCACGCCTTCCGCGACGAGGCGGTGTGGGTCGCGGAGGAGTCGGAGAACGCCATGGGTTGGACCTTCAACGACGAGGTGCCGCTCCACGCCGTCGGCGATCTGGTGGCGTGGGTCGACCGGCCGGTGACGAAGCTCGTCGTGACCGGCCCGCCCGAGTCGATGGACGCCCTCCGGGCGCGGCTCGAGCCGAGCTTCGCCGATCGGGCCTTCATCGCCAAGAGCCTCCCGCACTACCTCGAGATGGCGGCCCCTGACGTCTCGAAGGCGTCCGGCATGGCCCTCGTCGCCGAGCGGCTCGGCTTCACCGCCGCCGAGACGGCCGCCTTCGGCGACGGCGAGAACGACCTCGAGATGCTCGACTGGGCCGGCTTCGGCGTGGCCGTCGGCGGCGGTTTCCCCGGCCTCCTCGAGCGGGCCGACTGGATCTGCCCGCCGCTCGTCGAGGGCGGCGTGCCCGCCGCGCTGCACGCGATCGCCGCGGCCCGCGAGGCAGTCGCAGCGAGCGGCGCGGCGGGCTAGCATCCCGCCCCAGTGCTCGACCTCAAGCTGATCCGCACGGAACCTGACGTCGTGCGCGCCGCGCTCGCCCGCCGGGGCGACGGCGCCCGGCTCGACCCCGTCATCGCGCTCGACGCGGAGCGGCGGGCGCTGCAGGCGCAGGTCGACGAGCTGCGGGCTCGCCAGAACGCCGTCTCGAAGGAGATCGGCGCCGCGAAGCGTCAGGCGGCGGGCGATCCGGACGCCGCCGCGGCGGCCGACCGCGCGGTGGCCGAGATGAGCGAGCTGAAGGGCACGCTCGGCGGCCTCGAGGAGCGGCTGCGCGACCTCGACGCCCGCCTCGGTCACGAGCTCGTGCGGATCCCGAACCTGCCCCACCCGTCGGTGCCCGAGGGCGCCCGCGAGGAGGACGCGGCGCTGGTCCGCGAGGTCGGCAGCAAGCCGTCGTTCGCGTTCCCGGTCCGCGACCATCTCGAGCTCGCCGGGTCGCTGATCGACGTCGAACGCGCCGCGCGCACGTCCGGCTCGCGGTTCACGTACCTCCTGGGCGACGTGGCCCGCCTCTGGTTCGGTCTGTCGCAGCTCGCGATCACGCGCCTCACGGGGCACGGGTTCGTGCCGGTCGTGCCGCCGGTGCTCGTCCGAGAGGCGGCGATGGAGGGAACGGGCTTCTTCCCCGGCGACCGGGCCTCGGTCTACGAGCTGCCCGACGACGACCTCTACCTCGTCGGCACGTCGGAGGTGCCGCTCGCGGCGCTGCACCAGGACGAGCTGCTCGACGAGGACAGCCTGCCCCGGCGCTACTGCGGCATCTCGTCGTGCTTCCGACGCGAGGCGGGTGCGGCCGGGCGTGACACGCGCGGCATCTTCCGCACGCACCAGTTCGAGAAGGTCGAGATGTTCTCGTTCTGCCACCCGGAGCGGTCGTGGGACGAGCACGAGTGGCTGCTCTCGATCGAGGAGGACCTGGCCCAGGCGCTCGGCCTCCACTACCGGGTGATGAACATCGCGGCGGGCGACCTCGGCGACTCGGCGGCCAAGAAGTACGACCTCGAGGCCTGGCTCCCGGGGCAGGACCGCTACCGCGAGCTGACGAGCTGCTCGAACTGCACGGACTACCAGGCGCGGAGGCTCAACTGCCGGTATCGCCCGTCGGCCGGCGGTGCACCGCGCCCCGTCCACACGCTGAACGGCACCGCGGTGACCTCGTCCCGCACGGTGATCGCCGTCCTCGAGACCCACCAGCGCGAGGACGGCACCGTGGCCGTCCCGGAAGTGCTGCACCCGTTCGGGGTGCCCGCGGTCATCGAACCGCGGCTCTGACGGAGGCCGGGGCGGCCGGCTCAGCCGGCGGCCGCGTGGGCGGCCAGCTTCCGGAACAGGTCGGCGAAGACGCGGTCGCGATCAACGCCGATCGCCTCGCGCATCGGGTGGCGCCGTGGATCGATGCTCCACGTCAGCTCGCTGGTCAGGATCGGGCTCGACCGCACGACGGTCGGCACCCAGGCGGCGTCGACGAGCCAGGCCAGCGGCGCCAGGTCCCAGATCGGTCGCGTGGCCGCGAAGCGGTCCGGCACGTACGCGTCGAAGTTCTCGGCCAGGAAGGCGCCGACCGCCCCGCACGGGCGGACGAAGCGGTCGAGCTCGGCCTGCGACGTCCGCAGGTGCTCGGCCACGTTCAGGCACGGCACGTGGACGAGCGGCACGCCCGAGTCGAACAGCACCCGGGACGCGGCCACGTCGCCCGCCAGGTTGAACTCCGCGGCCGTGTGCCACGTCGTGGGGTTCCCACCCAGCCAGACGACGACCATCCGCTCGCGGATCGACGGGTCGAGGAGCAACGCCGACGCGACGTTCGTGACGGCTCCGATCGCGACGACGTAGAGCGGCCCGTCCTCTGCGGCGGCCCGCTCGACGAGGTCGTGCGCCGCGTCGCTCTCGACCGGCGTGACCGCGTCGGGGAGCAGGCGCCGCGACCCGCGGAGCACGGGACCGTCGTGGCCGCCCACCCGTTCGACCACCCGCCGCAGCTCGTCGTAGCTGCGCACCATGCCGTCCTCCGGCCCGACGGACCGCTCGTTGTGGAACGGCGCCGCGTAGAGCGCCTCCACGCGCAGCCGCTCGGGCGAGAGCAGCGCGTAGGCGACGGCGAACTGGTCGTCGATCTCGTTGTCGGTGTCGGTGTCGACCACCACGCGAAGGACGCCCGCCGGGTGCTCGAGCCGCTCCACGAGCTCCGCAGCCCGCGGAAGCTCCCATGAATCGTTGCCGCCCACCTGTTCGTCCACCCCATTCCTCCACTCGTGTGATGCCCGCGCTTCGTGGCTCGAACGCCGTGCCCGCCGTAGACTGGCGCCTCGGGCGGGATGCCGGAGCGGCTGAACGGGGCGGTCTTGAAAACCGCTGGACGTGGCGACACGTCCCGTGGGTTCGAATCCCACTCCCGCCGTGCCTCGCGAGCGTCGGACGCTAGCTCTCGTCGGAGCTCCACGGTGGCTGCGGCGGCGCCGCCGCGAGCGCTTTTCGAAGGAGCGTCATCAGCCGGCGGCGCTCGACGGGCGAGAGACCTTGGAGGACGATGCCTTCGACCTCCTCCGCGAGCTCACGTGCCCGTTCCAGGACCTGCCGCCCCTTCGGCGTGAGCAGTATCTCGCGGGCTCGCCGATCCCGAGGATGCAGCCGCCGCTCGGCGAGCCCGTCGCGTTCGAGCTGGTCGACCAGCGACACCATCGTGCTCGGGTCGATGCCCATCGCGGAGCCGAGCTGCTGCTGGATCGGGGCGTCGTTCGCCCGGAGGTAGTTGAGCACCGCGAACAGCGGTGGCGTCAGGCCGACCGACCCGAGCGCCGCGGTGGTCCGGGTGTGGGACGCCCGCCAGAGCCGGAAGAGCAGCTGGCCGGCGAACTCGGCGACGTCGATGTGGGGGGAGGGATCCGCGGCCATCGCCCGTATCCTTGCAGATTTCCTTGGCGTCGCCAATCATTGACGGAGCGAACTATCTCTGGTAGCTTCGACGAGCCAAACGGACGGCAGAGGAGGACGGCGATGAGCACGGCGAAGGCGACCCGGGAGTCCACGAAGGGCACCAAGGCCGCGGCGACGAAGACGACGGGGTTCACGGACGAGGAACGTGCCGCGATGCAGGAGCGGGCGCGAGAGCTGAAGGCGGAGGCACGCCGCGGCTCGCGTGCCGCGAAGGCGGACGGGGAACGCGACGTGCTCGCGAAGATCGCCGAGATGCAGGGAACGGATCGCGCGATCGCCGAACGGCTGCATGCGATCGTCAAGGAGAGCGCGCCGGCCCTCTCGCCGAAGACCTGGTACGGGATGCCCGCGTACGCCAAGGACGGCAAGGTCGTCTGCTTCTTCCAAAGCGCCCAGAAGTTCAACGCGAGGTACGCGACGCTCGGCTTCAACGACGCGGCGAACCTCGACGAGGGCGCCATGTGGCCGACCTCCTTCGCGCTGAAGGAGTTGACCGACGCCGAAGAGGCAAAGATCGGCGTGCTCGTGAAGAGAGCCGTGAGCTGAGCCGCTAATTCTATCTACCGTAGGACCCAGAGATCGGGTTATCGAAAACCGGGCGGGCGGATCGGGACGGGTTAGAGTAGGGAACGCTCTGGGAATCGCCTCGGGCCCTCAGGGCTTGCAAGGCGACCCCCGGAGCCAAACCCCGCGTAAAGGCCTTTAGCTCTTACGCGGCCTTCGTGGCCCTCTCCTTGTCCTCCGGTACCCCTTGCAGGTCCCGGATCGTCTCCGAGACAAAGTCCATCATGGCCCGGTGCTTCTAGCTGATCCCGGGGGCAAGGTGACATCACGAGCCTGATGCGGCTTGCTAGATCCACCTGCGTTCGAGCGACGAAACACTCGTCGAGTACCAAACC
>CADCWC010000228.1 GCA_902806305.1 uncultured Thermoleophilia bacterium
TGGTGGCAGAGGCTGAACCGCCCCGGCCCGACGGGAACCGCGGGCGGCGGCACGTCGCGGCAGACCTCGGTGGCGAGGGGACAGCGGTCCACGTAGACGCACGCGGGCAGCGGCGCCCCGATCTGCGGGAGGAACCCCGGGATCGTGTCGAGCCGGTTCGTCGTCTTGTGCGCGCCGTGGCGCGGCAGGCAGCGCAGCAGCCCGACGGTGTAGGGGTGGCGCGGGTCGTCGAAGACCTGCTCCGCGGGACCCTCCTCGACCAGCTTGCCGGCGTACATCACGCCGACGCGGTCGCACATGTGGCGGATCACGCCCAGGTTGTGGGCGATCAGCAGGACCGCCGCGCCGGACTCCTCCCGCAGCGAGCGCACGAGGTCGAGCACCTCCGCCTCGACCGTGGCGTCGAGCCCGGTCGTCGGCTCGTCCAGGACGAGCAGCTGGGGATCACAGGCGAGCGCCATGGCGATGACGACGCGCTGCTGCATGCCGCCCGAGAGCTGGTACGGGTAGCGCTGCATGACGCGGGCCGGGTCCGAGATGCGCACCCGCCGCAGCGCCTCGACCGCCCGCGCCCGCGCGGCTCGTCGGGAGACGCCGAGCAGCTCGTAGGCCTCCGCGACCTGCACGCCGACCCGCAGCGTCGGGTTCAGCGCCGACCCCGGATCCTGGTAGACCATCGAGGCCCGCGTGGCGCGCAGTCGGTAGAGCTCGTCGCGGGAGATGTGCGTCACGTCCGTGCCGTCGATCGACGCGCGGCCGCCCGTGATGCGCCCGTTCCCCGGCAGGTAGCGGAGGGCGGCGTAGGCCGTCGTCGACTTGCCGCACCCCGACTCGCCGACCAGGCCGTAGGCCTCGCCGGGCGCCACCTGGAACGAGACGCCGCGGAGGACCTCGCGCGGCACGCCCCGGACGATGTAGGAGACGCGGAGGTCCTCGACGGCGAGCGCGGGCCGCGTGGCGGACGGCGGTGCGGCAGGTGCGGCGCTCACCGGCTCAGCACCGACTGGAGGGCGTCGGCGATCAGGTTCGCGGCGATGACGATGCTGGCGATGGCGATCGACGGGAACAGCACCGGCCACCAGTAGCCCTGGATGATCTGCGAGTACTCCTCCACGATCATCAGGCCCCAGTCGGGCGCGGGCGGCTGCAGGCCGGCGCCGAGGAACGAGAGCGTGGCGATGGTGAAGATCGCGTAGCCGATCCGGACCGTCAGCTCGACGATGATCGGCCCGACGACGTTCGGGAGGATCTCCCGGACCATGATGTACGGGCCGGACTCGCCGCTCAGCTTCGCGGCCTGGACGTAGTCGAGGTCGCGCTCCGAGAGCACCGCGGCGCGGACCGTCCGGGCCACGATCGGCGCGAACAGGATGCCGACGACGCCGATGACGGTCCGCTTCGACGGCCCGAGCACCACGAGCGCGAGCAGCGCCACGAGCGTGACCGGGAGCGCCAGGAACGCCTCGACGACCCGGCTCAGGACGTCGTCCACGATGCCGCGGTAGTAGCCCATCAGCAGGCCGAAGAAGGTGCCGAGGACGACGCCGAGGACGGCCGAGACGGGCGCCACGATCAGCACGTCGCGCGCGCCGACGATGACGCGGGAGAGCACGTCCCGGCCCAGGCGGTCGGTCCCGAGGATGAAGTTCCAGCCGTCCGCGCCGGGCCCCGCGTGGGCGAACGCGCCGTTCGTGGCGAGCGGGTCGAACGGGGCGATGCTCCGGCCGCCGATCGCGCACACCACCCAGACCAGGACGATCGCGGTGCCGATCACGAAGCCGGGCTTCCGCAGCAGCAGCCGGAGCGTCTCGCGGCGCGCCGCGCGGCGGGCGTCGACGTCGCGGGTCCCGTGCGGGACGCCGCCGACGGCAGCCGCGGCGGCCGGATCCGCGACCTGTGCCATCAGCGCTCCGACCCCAGCCGAACGCGCGGGTTGAGGTAGGAGATGAGGATGTCGGCGAGCAGCGTCGCGACCATGTAGATGACCCCGATGATCAGCACCCCGGCCTGCAGGACGGGGAGGTCCTTCGCGCGGGCGGCCGTCACGAGCGCGCGCCCGAGACCGTTGTAGTTGAAGATGAGCTCCACCGCCAGCAGGCCGCCGAAGAGGTAGCCGACCTGCGTCGCGACCACGGAGATCGTGGGCACGAGGGCGTTGCGCAGCACGTGACGCCGGATCACCTGCGGCCAGCGCACGCCCTTCATCAGCGCCGTGCGGGTGTAGTCCGACTCGAGCGCCACGATCGTGCCCGCCCGCGCCATGCGGGCGATGTAGCCGAAGTAGACGACCGCCATCGCGAGGGCGGGGAGCATCAGGTACCGGATCTGGGTCAGCGGGCCCGAGCCCGGCGGCGCCGTGGCCAGGACGGGCAGGACGTTCAGCTGCAGCCCGAGCAGCACGATCAGGAACGTGCTGGTCACGAACTCGGGGATCGCCGATCCGGCCAGCCCGGCCATGACGATGACCCGGTCGAGCGGGCGGTCGCGGCGCAGGGCCGCGAGGACGCCCGCCAGGATCCCGAGCGGCACGGTCAGCACGAGGGCCAGCAGCGCCAGCTTGGCCGAGTTGCGGAGCGTCGTCCAGAGCAGCTCGCTGACCGGAGCGCCGGTCTGGTAGGACTCGCCGTAGTCGAACGTGACCATGCTCCCGAGCAGGCTGCCGTACTGCTCGTACAGCGGTCGGTCGGTGCCGAGCCGCTCGTTCAGCGCCACGACCGACTCCTCCGGCGCGAACGGGCCGAGGATCGTGCGCCCCACGTTGTTCGGCAGGACGTTCGTGATGAAGAAGATGATCAGGCTGAGCAGGAGCAGCGTGATCAGCGCCAGGCCGAGCCGGCGCAGGAGGAAGCGGGCGAACTCGGCCTCGCGCAGGCGGGCGGTCAGGCCGCGCGGGCGACGTGCGCTGACGCGGGGCGGGCGGGCGCGATCGCCCCCGCCCGCCGCCGCATCGGACGTCGACATCTATGAGCCCGCTGAGGAAGCAGTCATCGCGGTGACCGAGGTCTTTCTCAACGGGCTCCTAGACCTGTGAGGCCTTCTCGACGAAGAGCTGGCCGAGCGCGGTCGTCTCGACGCCCTGGAACTTCTTCGAGTGCGCGAGCAGGTAGTTGTAGAAGAACGGCACGAGGATCGGGGAGTCCTCGAGCTGGATCTCCTGCAGCCGCTTCGCGGCGGTCGTCTGCGCGTCGACGCCCACCGCCGCCTGATAGGCGCGGAACGCCTCGTCGAACTCCTGCGACTGGTACTGCGACGAGTTCCAGACGCCCGCGGTCTTCAGCGCCGCGTTGAGGTAGACGTCGGGCGTGCCGCGGTGGCCGTAGTCGACGATCCCGATCTCGTCGGCGCCCGAGCAGGGCGGGTCCGCAGGCTTCGCCGGGCACCAGGCCTGGCCGTAGAAGGTGCTCCCGTCCTCGACGGAGACGTTCAGCGTGACGCCCGCCTCCTGCGCGCCACCCTTCACGAGGACGGCCAGGTCGGGGATCTCCTGCAGCTTCACGGCGTGCAGCGTCGCCGTGATGTTCGAGGCGCCGGCGGCCTGGAGGAGCTCCTTGGCCTTGGCGATGTCCTTCGGCCGCTGCGGCACGGAGGGGTCGGCGTAGGGGTAGACCGGTGCGATGACGTTGTCGTTGCCGATGTCCGCCTTGCCCTGGAAGAGGGCCTGGACCATCGCCTCGCGATCGAGCGTGTGACCGAGCGCCTGGCGGACGCGCTTGTCGGCGAACTGGCCCTTGTCGGTGCGCATCCAGATCTGACGGTGGGCGGCCGACTTGAGCGTCACCACGTTGACGTTCGCGTCGTTCAGCAGCCCCTCGCCGCCGAGGACGGAGAACTGGACCACCACGTCGACCTGGCCCTGCTGCATGGCCACGACCTGCGGCTGCAGGTCGCCGAAGAACGTCCACTCCTGGCCGTCGAGGGGCGTCTGGCCGCCCCACCAGTCGTCGTTGCGGACGAACGTCGCGCCCGTCTTGGCGTCGTACTTCGTCAGCTTCCACGGGCCGGTGCCGTTCGGCTGCTTGTCGAGCGTCGTCCCGGCGGCGTAGTCCTTCGGGGTGATCGGCGCCTGCGAGTTGTCGTTCGACACCAGGTAGGGCAGGTTGCCGTTCGGGCCCGTGAGTCGGAAGACGACGGTCGTCGGGTCGGGCGAGGTCACGGAGCCCGCCTCGATGATCCCCTTGAGGGCCGAGTTGCCGGCCTTGACGAGCCGCTCCATCGTCGCGATGACGTCGTCGGGCGTGAGCTCGCCGCCGCCCTGCCAGGGAACGCCCTGGCGCAGCTTGAAGGTCCACTCGGAGCCGTCCTCGTTCGGCTCCCACGACTCGGCCAGGCCGGGCGTCAGCTCCAGATTGCCGCGCGAGTAGACGAGGTACTCGAACGACTGGTTGACGACGCCGTAGGACCCCAGGTCGATCATCGCCACAGGGTCGAGCGGGCCTGCGGGCGCGATGCTGGCCACCCGGATCGTGCCGCCCGTCTTGGCCGCCCCCGCCGTGGTCGTCGCGCCCTCGGCCGTCGTCCCGCCCGCGCCGGTGTTGCCGCCGGTCGCGGCCGTCGTGCCGGTCTCGTTCGCGTCGCCGCACGCGGTGGCGATGATGCCGAGCGTCCCGAGCGAGAGCCCGAGCGCCGTCCCACGACGGAAGAACTCGCGTCGCGAGACCCGGCCGCCGACGTACGCCTCGACGAGGTCGAGCTGGAGCGGTCCTGCCTGCCGCCGGGCCGGGTCGAGCCGCCGGAAGTCCGTCATGTCGCGTGTGTCCCCTCTTGGATCGCGGCCGCCCCCGGCGCCCGCTGCTCTGCCCCGCCTGCGGGTGCCGGCCGGTGCGGATACGTCGTCACCTCAGGAAGACGACGGTTATCCCATGGTTGTTGGTACCTGTCAAACACGGCCGCCGGCCCGCGCGGCGGGAGCAGACAGGCCCGTCATCGACCCTCCCACCACGACTTCAGGTGGAACTCGGGCAGCGTGTCGAAGGCGACGCGCTTGTAGGCGACGTACTCGCTGAGCCCGGCCAGGCCGAGCTCGCGGCCGACCCCGCTCTCCTTCCAGCCGCCGAACGGCGTCTCCGACTGCCGGACGTAGTGGGTGTTGACCCACACGTCGCCGGCCTCCAGGCGGCGCGTGACGCGGAGGGCCCGGCTGACGTCGCGCGTCCAGACCGAGGCGCCGAGGCCGTAGCGCACGCCGTTCGCGATCGCGATCGCCTCGTCCTCCGTGTCGGCCGGCAGGACGCAGACGACCGGCCCGAACACCTCACGGCTCGCCACGCGGCTGTCCGGCGCGACGCCCGTCACGATCGTCGGCGCGACGTGGAGGCCGTCGACCGTGCCGCCCGTGACGAACGTCCCGCCGTCGGGCTCGACCGTGTCGAGGAAGCCGCGCACGATGTCGACCTGACGCTGCGACACGAGCGGCCCGATCAGCGTGTCGGCGTCGAGCGGATCCCCCACGGGGAGCGACTCGGCGCGGTCACGCAGCCCGGCCACCACGTCGTCGTAGATCGTCCGCTGGACGATGATCCGCGTCGCCGCGGTGCACGACTGGCCGCCGTAGAGGAAGGCGCCCCAGGCGAGCGCGTCGAGCGCCTTGTCGAGGTCGCAGTCGTCGAACACCAGGCAGGCCGCCTTGCCGCCGCACTCGAGCGAGATCCGCTTGAGCGTCGGCGCCGCCGCGGCCATGATCTCGCGTCCCGTCTCGGTCGAGCCCGTGAACGAGACCATGTCGACGTCGGGGTGCGAGACGAGCGCGCGGCCGGTCGGGTCGCCGGGGCCGTGGACGAGGTTCACCACGCCGGGCGGCAGGCCGGGCAGGTCGTCGAAGAGGTGCAGGAGCGCCTCCGTCGAGGCGGGCGTCTCCTCGGACGGCTTGACGACGGCCGTGCAGCCGGCCGCGAGCGCCGCCCCGAGCTTGCGCACCGCGAGGTCGACCGGATCGTTCCAGGGGATCACGAGCGCGCAGACGCCGACGGGGTACGGCACCGTGATGTCGAGGATGTGCGCCGGGGAGGCGCCGGTCACCTGCCCCTCGATGGTCCGCGCCGCGCCCGCGAAGTAGCGGAACTTGTCCGCGGCGCCGCGCACCTCCCGGTGGAGCGTCAGCCGGACGGGCTTGCCCATCTCGGCCGCCACGAGGCGGCTGATGTCCTCCGCGGCCTCGTCCAGCCTGCGTCCGACCTCGAGCAGCACGTCGGCGCGTCCGGCCGCGCGGCGGTCCTTCCAGTCGCTCTCGACGAACGCCCGGCGCGCGGCCTGGACGGCTCGGTCGACCACGTCCGGCCCCGCGATCGGGGCCCGGGAGAGCAGGGAGCCGTCGCTCGTGGAGCGCGACTCGAACGTCTCGCCGCCTCCGATCCACTCGCCGGCGACCAGGTGCCGGGCCTCGATGACGTCGGCGATCACGCCAGGACCTCCAGGATCGTGGTCAGGCCGGCGTCGAGGTCGGCCTCGCGGATGGTGAGCGGGGGGGAGAGCTTCAGCACGTTGCCGTGGCGGCCCCCACGGCCCACGAGGACGCCACGGTCGCGGAGCGCGCGTACCGCCCGCGCCGTCGCGGCG
>CADCWC010000229.1 GCA_902806305.1 uncultured Thermoleophilia bacterium
CGACGTCGATGGCGCCCGCCCCTACGCCGTGCCGGGCAACAATCCGTTCGCCTTCGCCCGGCGTCGCGGGCGGCCGGAGATCTGGGCCACCGGGCTCCGCAACCCGTGGCGGATGACGATCGACGCGCCGACCGGCGACATCTACGTGGCCGACGTCGGCCAGAACCGCTTCGAGGAGGTCAACTGGCTCCCCTGGGCACCGCGCCAGCCGCTCTTCAACCTCGGCTGGTCGGCGCGTGAGGGGCGGCGCACGTTCCGGCCGCAGCGCATGATGGGCGGCCTGCCGGTCAGCCCCGCGTTCCTGTACCCGCACGGAGCCGCGGGCTGCTCGATCGCGGGCGGGGTGGTCTACCGGGGTGCCGTCATGCCGGACTGGAACGGGGTCTACGTCTTCGGCGACACGTGCTCGGGGCGGTTCTTCACCCTGCGCGTGCGGCCGGGTCGGCCCGCGGCCTACCGGACGTACGCCGTGACCTTGCCGCTCGTCGTCTCGTTCGGCACCGACGGGGCGGGGGAGATGCTCGCGGTGTCGCTCTCGGGGCGGATCTACCGGCTCGGGCCGCGGCCGCCCGGCTGACCGGACGGCGCGCAGCCTGCGTCGCAACGGACCCGTACACGCCGCTCCATCAGACGGTGATGCCGCGGCGCTACCGTATCTGTCATGAACACGATCACCGCGACCCGATTCCAGACCCAGGGTCGCACCTTCCTGCTCCTCGCAGGCCTGACCGCCCTCTTCGTCTCCGTCGGCGGCCTGCTCGGCGGCTCGTCGTTCGCGCTCCTGTTCGCCGCGATCGCGGTCGTCTCGAACGTCGTCATGTACTGGAAGAGCGACAAGCTCGCCCTTCGCATGAGCCGCGCCCAGCCGCTCGCCGAGGGCGACGATCCGGAGCTCTACGCCATGGTGCGCCGCCTGGCGACGCGCGCGGGCGTCCCGATGCCGCGGCTCTACGTCATCCCGCAGGAGCAGCCGAACGCCTTCGCCACCGGCCGGAACCCGGAGCACGCGGCGATCGCCGTGACGGTCGGCATCCGCCGCCTCATGCCCGCCTACCAGCTCGAGGGCGTCCTCGCCCACGAGTTCGCGCACATCAAGAACCGCGACATCCTGGTCCAGACGGTCGCCGCCACGATCGGCGGCGTGATCTCGGCGCTGGCCCAGTTCCTGCAGTTCTCCTTCCTGTTCGGCGGCTCCGACGAGGAGGACTCGGGCCCGCTCGGGATGATCGGCGTGCTCGCGGCCGCGATCCTCGCCCCGATCGCCGCGATGCTGATCCAGATGGCCGTCTCCCGCCAGCGGGAGTACCTCGCCGACGCCACCGGCGCGCAGTTCCTCGGGTCGCCGCGGCCGCTCGCGGACGCGCTGGAGTCGCTCGAGCAGGGCGCCCGGATGCTGCCGATGCGCGTCTCGCCGGCGGCCGAGCCGCTCTACATCGTCAACCCGCTGAGCGGGCAGGGCCTGTCGGGCCTCTTCGCGACGCACCCGCCGATCCAGGAGCGCGTCGCCCGCCTGCGCGCGTTGGCCGTCTGACGGACGGCTCGGGCGACGGTCTCGGGCGCCCGTCCCCGGGACCGTCGCGCATCGGCCGCCGTACACTGCCGGGCTCTCCCCGGCGCCGGCGGATCGCACCCGGCGACGCCGTCCCGACCACGCCTGGAGGCGCGCGATGGACCGCAACCTGGCGTTGGCCTTGACCGTGGGCGCGGGCGTCGGCCTCGCCGCCCAGGCCCCGATCCTCGCGGCACTCGGCCGTGACGTCGGCGCCCTTGCGGCCGCGGCGATCTCCGTCTCGGCCAGCACCCTCGTCCTCTGGTTCGCGGCCGTGTCGCTCGGGGGCGTCGACCGGCTCGGGGCCCACCCGGTCGCCTGGCACTACGTGGCGGGCGGGCTCCTCGGCGCCGCGTACGTCCTCACCGCGACGGTGACCGTCCGGTGGCTGGGCGCCGCCGGGATGATCACGGCGCTCGTCGCGGGCCAGCTCGTGGCGGCGGCGGTGATCGACCACCTGGCGCTCCTCGGCGTCGACCGCGATCCGGCCTCGCCGGCGAAGCTGGCGGGGCTCGCGCTGGTCGCGACCGGCGTGGCGCTCGTCACCCGGACCTGACGGAGCGCCCGCCCTGTAGACTGGCCGGCAAGGGAAGTATCCCGTCGGCCGGCTCTCGTCAACACGGCGCGCGATCGCGCCCGGGGCCGGCGGCCCATCGGGCGGAGAAACCTTCAACTGATCGTCTCGACCAGCTGGAGGTTCGATGCGCCGTCGTCGCGCGAGGCACACGTCGGATCCGCGCACGGCCTCCGCGCAGCGCGTCAGCCGGTGGGACCGACCGTCACGATCGTCGGCGACAGGCAGCAGGCGTGCAGCGCGGACCGCAGGAGCTGCGCTCCGGCCAGACATGCGTCGTCCCGGTCCTCGCCCTGGATCGGGAAGTGGGCGATCAGCACGCCGGTCGACGGGTTGTGCCGGACTCGGGCGTCGCCGAGGCCTGCGCGAAGCGCGTCGCGCTGCTCGTCCGTGCTCGACCCGTCGAGCATGCTCGCGTGCATGAGGAAGATCGGCATGGTCCTGATTCTACCGAAAGATTGCGTAGTTTGCCATGAAGACTGAAGAATTCAGCGCTCGTAGCACTCGACCTTGCCGCCCGGGGTTCGTCCCTGGAGACCGGTACCCTCGACCTGACGAGCGTACCGCCCGCACCGGCGGGCACGCGGTCGTCGAGGCGCCCGCGCCGACGAGAGCAGTGGTTGCGCGCGGCGGACGTCCGGGGCCGGCGGCCGTCACGAGAGGAGGCGCGGCATGCTCGAGGTGAGCGCCCTCGCCTGGACGATCACGATCGGCCTCGTCGTGGCGCTGCTCGCCGTCGACCTGCTCGGCGGCACGCTCCGCCCGCACGCCGTCGGCTTCCGCGAGGCGACCGCGTGGTCGCTCTTCTACCTGACCGTGGCAGTCGCCTTCGGCGCCGTGCTGACGACCCAGGCCGGCGGCGGGTACGGGGCGGAGTTCTTCGCGGGCTTCCTGGTCGAGTGGAGCCTGTCGATCGACAACGTCTTCGTCTTCGTCATCATCATGGCCCGCTTCGCGGTCCCCGAGGCGAACCAGCACAAGGTGCTGATCATCGGCATCGTGATGGCGCTGATCCTGCGGGCGATCTTCATCGCCGTCGGCGCGACCCTGATCGACCTGTTCTCGTTCATGTTCCTGCTGTTCGGGCTCCTGCTGATCGTCACCGCGGTGCAGCTCTACCGGCACCGTGACGAGGATCCGGACGTCGATGACAATGCCGTCGTCCGGCTGGCCCGCCGGATGCTGCCGATCAGCGACCGGTACGCAGGCGGCAAGCTGGTCGTCCGCACGGACGGCGTGCGGATGTTCACGCCGCTGTTCGTGGCCGTGGTCGCGATCGGGAGCGTCGACATCCTCTTCGCGCTCGACTCGATCCCGGCGGTGTTCGGGGTCACGGAGGAGCCGTTCATCGTGTTCACGGCCAACGCGTTCGCGCTGCTCGGCCTCCGGGCGCTGTTCTTCCTGGTCAAGGGCCTCCTCGACCGCCTCGTCTACCTGTCGACGGGCCTCTCGCTGATCCTGGCCTTCATCGGCGTCAAGCTCGTCCTGCACTGGGCCCACGACCTGCGCGAGGGCGTCCCGGAGATCGAGACGTGGCAGTCCCTCATCGTCATCGTGGTGGTGCTCGGGGCGACGACGCTCGCGAGCCTGCGCCGCACGCGCATGGATCCCACCGCCCGGCCCCACGCGGGCGCGATCGGCGGCCTGCGCCGCCGGGGGACGGACGACGAGGGCTGAGGCCCGGGCGTCAGGTGTACCAGAAGACGATCGCCGCGATGACGTAGATCGAGAGCAGCTGCAGCCCCTCGAGCCAGGTGGAGCGGCCGTTGGAGGCGATCGCCTCGGCGAGGATCGCGGCGGCGAAGAGCAGCGCCACCTCGAGCACCGTGAAGACGAGCGTGACCTCGTTGCCGAGCGCGAGCCCGGCGAACACGGCCAGGGCACTGACGGCGAGCGCCACCTGCAGCGCCGAGTTGAAGGCGATGCCCATGGCGAAGTCGATGTTGCCGCCGTAGGCGATCCGCACGGCGGCGAGGTGCTCGGCGATGTTGCCCACGAGCGGCACGACGATCAGGCCGATGAAGACCTCGCTGATGCCGGTCTCCTCGATCGTCGGCTCGATCGCCGAGACCAGGATCTCGGCCAGGATCGCGGTGGCCACGGCGGAGAATCCCAGCATGCCGAGCGCCAGGGGGACGGACCAGCGCGGGCCGTGGTGCTCGGCGTCGGGTTCGTGCCGCTCCGTCCCGACGTCGGCCGGTCCGGTCGTGATCTCCTCGGGATGCTGGAACGAGGCGTAGATATACGCGCCGTAGACGAGCAGCATCACGAGCGCGATGCCGACGGACAGTCCGACCTCGTCGTCCAGGGTGGCTTCCGTGGTGGCGTGGTAGATCGACGGGATCGACAGCGCCACCGTCGCCAGCACCAGCGTCGAGGCGTTCAGGCCGATGACGTGGCGGTCGAAGGTCTGGTCGCCGTGCCGCAGGCCGCCCGCCAGGATCGACGCGCCCAGGATCAGCAGCACGTTGCCGAGGACGGAGCCGATGATCGAGAACTTGGCGATCTCGATCAGGCCCTGGTTGATGGCGAGCACGACGATGATCAGCTCGGCCGCATTGCCGAAGGTGGCGTTGAGCAGCGCGGACAGCCGCGGGCCGGCCGCCGCGGCGGCCTGCTCGGTGGCCACGCCGAGCACGTGGGCCATGCCGCCGACGGCGACGCCCGAGACGATGAAGAGCAGGATCGGGTCGGCGTGGAAGACGAACTCCAGCACGATCGCCACGACGGCCAGGGCGGTGATGGCGCTGAACTGCCGGATCTCGGAGGCGTTCAGGCCACTCCCGGGGCCGCCGGGTCCCGAGTGCCGGCCGGCAGCATCGGTGGTCGCGTGACTCGACATGCGGCGGGATTCTAGGGTCGCGCGCTGCCCGCCCGCGCCTCACGGGCAGCGCGGCATCGGGCCGGACGCGCCTACGATCGACCCCGTGCGCGTGCTCCTCACGAACGACGACGGCATCGACTCGCCCGGCCTCCTCGCGCTCGCGGCCCGGCTCGCCGAGGTCGCCGACGTGGCGGTCGTGGCGCCCGCCGAGAACCAGAGCGCGGTCGGCCGCGGCATCACGCTCCGTCGCGACCTCGACGTCGAGGAGCGCGCCGTCCCGGGTGCGGCGGCGGCGTTCGCGGTCACCGGCACGCCCGTCGACTGCGTGCGCCTCGCGGTTCTCGGGCTCGCCGGCCCCCGCCCGGAGGCGGTCGTCTCGGGCTCGAACCTCGGCCTCAACCTGGGCGACGACGTGACGTACTCGGGCACGGTCGCGGCGGCCATCGAGGGGCTCCTGCTCGGCCTGCCGGCCATCGCCGTCTCGCAGCAGTCCCAGGAGGGGGAGCTCGGCTTCGTCGGCGAAGGCCGATGGGAGTTCGAACCGGGCGCCCGCTTCACGGCCCGACTGCTCGAGCGGATGGCCGGGAACGGCTTCCCGACCGACACGCTGCTCAACGTCAACGTCCCCGGGACCGTGACGGCGGGTGCCCGCGCGGCTCGACTCGGGCGACGGATCTACCGCGACGCGCTCCAGCTCGTCGGCGAGGAGGCGGGTCGGCGCCGCTACCGGGTCTACGGCGGCGAGGCGTCGTTCCACGCCGAGCCGGGGTCCGACTTCGCCGCGGTGGTCGACGGCGCGATCGCCGTCACGCCGCTCCACTTCGACCTCGCGGTCCCGGCGGAGCTCCAGGCGCTGCGGGACCTCGACCTCGGCGCCCTCGTCGAGGACGCCTGACCGCCCGACGGGCACGGTACCCTTCCGTCATGCCGACCCCTCGCTGGCGCGCGGTCGTGTTCGACCTCGACGGGACGCTGATCGACACGATCCCGTTGATCCTGGCCTCCCACCAGCACGCGACGCGGACCGTGCTCGGCACGGCGTTGCCCGACGAGCTCCTGCTCTCGGGCATCGGCCGACCGCTCCTGCATCAGATGCGGATCTTCGACGAGGGCCGCGCCCAGGAGCTCTTCGACACCTACCGGTCCTGGAACCACGCGAACACGGAGCGCATGCTCCGCGGCTTCGAGGGCGTCGACGACCTGCTCACGCGCCTCGACCGCGCGGACATCCGGGTGGGCGTGGTGACGTCCAAGAGCCGCGACGCCGTGGACCTCGCCTTCGCCATCGTGCCGCCGCCCGTGACGTTCGACACCGTCGTCACCTTCGACGACACGGACCGCCACAAGCCCGAGCCCGAGCCGATCCTGCTCGCGCTCGAACGGATGGGCGTCGGCCCTGACCGGGCCGCCTACGTCGGCGACGCGCCGTGGGACATCCAGGCCGCCCGCGCGGCCGGGTGCGCCGCGGTGGCCGTCACCTGGGGCGCCGCGACCGCCGACCGGCTCCGCGAGGAGGAGCCGGACGCGCTCGCCGAGACGGCGTCGGCGCTCGCCGCCCTGCTCCTCGGCGAGGACGC
>CADCWC010000230.1 GCA_902806305.1 uncultured Thermoleophilia bacterium
GCACCAGCTCCCCGAGCTCGCCGACGAGCTCGCCGAGGCGGCCGGCCACGAGGTCGGCCTCCACCCGTGTCTCGAGCGCCTCGAGTCGCGCCTCCTCGAGTCGCAGCCGCGCGTCGCGCAGGGAGCGCTCGTTCGCCAGATCGGCGAGCGGCTCGCCGCGCCAGAGCCCGAGCGCTGAGCGGAGGGTTCGGGCGGCCTCCGCGGCGCGGCCATCGTCGAGGAGACGGCGGCCCTCGTCGCGGAGGCGCTCGAAGCGCCTCAGGTCGAGCTGCTCCGGAGCGATGTCGAGCAGGTAGCCGCGGGAGCGCGTCAGGAGCACGTCGTGCGGCTGGAGCAGCTTTCGGAGGCGCGCGACGTGCTGCTGGAGCGCGGTCGCGGCGTCGTCCGGCTGGTCGTCGCCCCAGATCTCCTCGATCAGGCGGTCGCTCCGGACGACGCTTCCCGCCTCGAGCAGCAGCAGCCCGAGCACGCTCCGCTGCCTGCTCCCCCCGAGACGAAGCTGCCGGCCGCCTTCCCACACCTCGAGCGGGCCGAGCACGCGGAAGTCGAGGGCTTCGGGCAGAGGCTGACCGTACCACGCGTGTCAGCCGCCTGACAGCGCCCGTCAGGGACACGCGAGGCCTCTCGTCCATCGTCGCTCCCGATGAGGCGACCGACGAACGCAGACGTGCGATGCACCGTCAGTGTGGTGCTCCTCGGCACGACGCCCGCCGGCCGTCGACGGGGTGGCGGCGCGCTCCACCGGGGGTCGCTCGACGACCGCCGGCGCGAACGGACGGGGCGGTCGATGGCCAGGTCGGCGTCGACAAGCTCGAGAGAACGGGCGCCGCCGTCCGCTGGACCGGGACCAGGACGCCGGCACGGAGGACCAACGGTCGCGGAGGTCGTCAACGGGCCCCGCGGTCGCGGAGGGCGACGTCCCCGAGCACGGCCGACGTGAGAGGCGCACGGAAGGGCGGGTCGCGGCCGTACGGGTCGCGAGGTGGAAACAGACCGAAGGAGAAGCGCATGAGGTATCCACAACACTGGCGGCGGCTCGTCGCCGTCCTGGCTCTCGGCGGAGTCGCCTCGGGCGTCTTCGCCGGGGCTGCGAGCGCCGGCAAGGTGTCGCGCGACGCGTTCCACGACGAGGGCGCGTTCGTTCTGAGGAACTTCTGCGATGTTCCGGGGCTGGACGTCCGAGTCAGCTTCACCATCGACGCCCGCGTCCAGTTCGTCCCGCGCGGGCGCGATCAGCTCGCCTACTTCCTCCAGCACGGCACAAGGGCCGAGACGCTCACGAACCTGGCCAACGGCACGTCCTTGACGTCGTTCACCCGGGTCACGGAGAAGGACCTGCGCGTGACGGACAACGGCGACGGCACGCTCACCGTCCTCATCCTCGCGACGGGGAACGGAACGCTCTACGGGGCGGACGGCAAGGCGATCGCCAGGAACCCCGGCCAGGTGCGCTTCAGGCTTCTCGTCGACCATGGCGGCACGCCGACCGACCCGTCCGACGACGAGATCATCGCGTTCCTCGGGAACGTGAAGGAGTCGACCGGCCGAAGCGACGACTACTGCGAGGCCGCGGTGCCTGCCCTGACCTGAGCCGGGCGCAGCGGTCGCGAGCGTCGTCTGCGGGCGGGCGGACGGGGATGAGCGTGCAGCGCTCCGACCGTGACGCCGTCGGACGGCCGGAGGGTGGGGGCCCGGTGACGGGCCTTCACCCTCCCGGTCGATCTGGCGCAGGCGCCCTGGCCTGCGCGGCGGAGGAGGGGGCCGCTCCGTCCGACAACGCCACGGCAAAGCATGCTCGATCGCGTGGAGGCGATGCCGGACCAATCGCTCGGCGCCTGACCGCGCTCACGTGACGGCCGGCGGTGCGACGGCCGCACGACCGTCGAGGAGTTCGATCACCGTCGGCGGATTCACGGGACGGTACGTCGCGTCCGTCACGGCGACGTTGACCAGGAGCGACGCGCCGAGGTGGTACACGCCATGTCCTTCGTGGGCGTGGCCGAAGACGTGCAGCGCGGGTGCGACCTCGGTCACGCGCCGACGCAGCGACGGCGATCCGACCCGCAGCGATCCCACCCGGTCGCCCAGGCCGTGGGGCGGCGCGTGCGTGACGAGGATCGACGTGCCGGGCGGGATCTCGTCCCAGCGCGCGCTGAGGGCCGGCTCGTCCAGGTTGAAGGCCAGGTCGTCCCAGGGCGTCTGCCACGGCGAGCCCCAGATGTCCACGCCATCGACCGTGACGCCGCTGTCGCAGAGGTACGCCCACGGCAGCGCGGCGAGCAGGTCGGGACGCCGCTCCGCCACGAGGTCGTGGTTGCCGGCCAGGCCGACCCGGTGCCGCGCCGGGGTGGCAGCCAGCCAGGGCGCGAAGGTTGCCCCGAGCCAGCGCTCCTGCTCGGTGACATCGTGGTCGTCGGCGGCACACAGGTCTCCCGCCACGATCAGGAGATCGCACGGCGGCACGACGGGAAGGTGGCCGTGGAGATCGGCGAGGGCGACGATGCGCATCGGAAGCATGCCCCTGGTTCGGTGACCTGCCGCACGCGCCGCAGGCCGCCGGTGGAGGGGTCGCTCCGAGCATCTCAGATCCGACCGGGCGCGCATGCCGGTGCCGGCGCGTCTCGACGGGTTGTCGAAGGTCGCCGGCTCCTCGGGGAACGCGCCGGCCGTGCTGCGAGCTCACGACCCACCTGAGGCGTCCGCCGGCCACCCCGGGGCAGCGCTCGTGAGTGTGCGATAGTCGGCCCATGGTGAGGTTCCGCGGCTGGGCGACCGCCCTCGGCGAGGTCGCGCAGAGCGGGCCGCTGCGCCGCGCGCAGGCCTCGTTCGGCGCGATGTGGGCGAGCGAGACCGCGTTCATGGTCGGGCTGGCGGTCGTGGCGTTCCGCGACGGCGGCGTCGTCGCCGTCGGCGTCGTGACCGGCGCGCGCATGGCCGCGGCTGCCCTGATCGCGCCGCTGCTCGCGACGGTGGCCGACCGAGTGCGCCGCGAGCGGGTCCTCACCGGCGTCGCGCTCGTGCGCGCCGTGCTGCTCGCCGCCGCCGCGGCGGTGACGGCGGCGGACGGGCCGGCCGCGGCGACGTACGCGCTGGCCGTCGTCGCCACGGTCGCGCTGACGCTCTTCCGGCCTGCGCACTCGGCGCTCCTGCCGGCGCTGTGCGTGTCGCCGCGGCAGCTCACGAGCGCGAACGCGGTGCGTGGCATGCTCGACTCGCTCGCCACGCTCGGCGGGCCGGGGCTCGCGGCCGTGCTGCTCGCGGCGACCGGGCCGGCGGCCGTGCTCGCGGCCTGCGCCGCCACGGCCCTGCTGGCGGGGCTGCTGGTCGTCGGACTGCCCTACGACGCCCCACCGCGGACGCAGACCGAGACCACGAGCGCCGGAACCCTCCAGGGCTTCGCCACCATCAGAGCCGACCGCGGCCTGACGCTGATCACGGCGCTCGGCGTCGCGCAGACGTTCACCCGTGGCGCTCTCACGGTGCTCACGGTGGTGGTCGCGATCGACCTCCTGGACACCGGCGACCCGGGCGTCGGCGTGCTCAACGCTGCGGTCGGGGCCGGCGGCGTCCTCGGTTCGGTGGTCGCGTTCGCGCTCGTCGGCCGCGGCGGGCTCGCGGGCTGGCTCGGGGTCGGCATCGCGCTGTTCGGGGCGCCGGTGGCGGTGGTCGGTCTCGCGCCCGAGCAGGCGGTCGCGATCGTGCTGCTCGGGCTGGTCGGCGTCGGCAACGCGCTGATCGATGTCGGCGGCTTCACGCTGCTCGCGCGGCTCGCCGACGAGACCGTCCTCGCGCGCATGTTCGCCGGCTTCGAGGCGATCCTCACGCTCGGGGTGGCGGCCGGTGCGCTGGCCACGCCGCTGATCGTGGAGCTGATCGGCATCCGTCCCACGCTCGTCGGGATCGGGCTGCTCGCGCCGCTCGCCGTGGCGGCGAGCTGGCCCGCACTGCGCCGGCTGGACGGACGCATGCGCGTGCGCGACGCCGACATCGAGGTGCTGCGTGGCGTCGGAATGCTGAGCGCGCTCCCTGTCGTGACGATCGAGCAGCTGGGCGGCGGCCTGGAGCACGCCGCGTTCCCGCCCAGCGCCACCGTGTTCCGGCAGGGCGACCCCGGCGACGGCTTCTACGTCGTCGAGGGCGGCGGCGCGGAGGTGGTCCTCGACGGGCGCGTCGTCCGGACACTCGGACGCGGTGACGGCTTCGGCGAGATCGCGCTGCTACGCGACAGCCCGCGGACGGCCACGGTGCGGGCAGCCGCGGACGAGGAGCTGCGGGTGGGCGTCATCCGGCGCGGCGCGTTCCTGACCGCCGTGACGGGCTACCCCGCGGCCGCGACCGTGGGCGAGGCGCTCGCGTCGAGCAGGCTCGAGGCGGACGCCGAGCGGCTCCCGCCCGCACACTGATCACACCGCCGCGACGCGGCTCCGGCGGCGCAGGCCGAGCATGTACGGGAGGCCGCGGCCGGCCACGTCGAGCGTCCGCCCGATGCGCGACGGCCATGTGGGCTCCGGCGGCGGCGGCAGCGCTCCCGCGACGTCCTCGATCTCCACGAGGAACGCGCTGGCAGGGCCGATGCCTTCGAGCTCCTGTGCGACCTCCCGCGCGTCGGGCACCGCCTCGCCCGTCCGGTAGAGCTGCTCGGAGAGGAGCACGTACTCGGGCGCGTCGACGGCGCTCTTGAGCATCCGGTGGACGTGGATGACGTCGATGCCGACGAGCTTCCGACGGTCCCTGATCCTCTGCCACGCCGCGTCACCGAGGTGGGCCACGAACTTGAGCTTCAGATCGGCCGCCTCCGAACAGGCGTGGCAGGGGCAGAGGTTGGTCACGACGTTCCGGCGCTCGACGTGGAAGGCACGGTGCATGCCCGCGGCGGCCTCCGTGACCGCACGGACCGGCCCGCCGCCGTCGAGCGTGTCCGCGTTCCGGGCCAGGAACGCCGCGTCACCCTCGATCTCGATCAACTCGAACGCCGGAGCCGCGTCGATCACCGCCTCGAGCAGCCGACCGGTGTTCACCTCGGCGTGGGCGAGGCTCATCCGGTGCGTGCGCATGTACGTCGTGTACCCGCCGATGTCGGCGATCATCAGAAGCGAACGCTCGGATGCCATCGGACGATCCTACTCGACGCCGTGCGGGCTGACGAGCGGCTCGCGGATGCTGCGACGACCGTCGTAGGTCCCCCACCGGAATCCGGTGGCATGCGGCTCGACCCCTAACGGCGAGCGAGGGAGGTCGGCCGACGGCGACTGCAGGTTGAAGCTCGTGGGAGCGACGTCATTCGGCCCGTCGGGGTGGAACAGCGAGGCGAGGTAGTGCAGCTGCCCCCGGCCGGGCCCCTGCTCGAACATTCCTCCTCCGTACGCGCCGATCCCGTACACCGCGCAGTGGTCGTAGGCGTCGAAGAGGGCGCGGACGCTGCCGAAGCGGGCCGGCTTGATGTTGAGCATGCGCGGCCGCCACGCCAGCGCTTCGATGTCCTGCACGGAGTTGATCGGCTCGTCCCAGCTGATACGGTCGCGGTGCTCGTCGAGCAGTGCGGCGGTGTCGTCGTCGATGGCCGGGTCCTCGATCCATGCGTCGGGAAGCCCCTCGACCACGCGGCGATAGAGGCCGATCTCCGGGAGCATCGCCACGTTGGCGTGGCGGTAGCTGCCCTTGAGGTCGATCACGTCCACGCAATCCAGGCGCGCGAGCTCGCCGACGAGCCCCGCGTCCCAGCCGGGCGTCGGGTCGAGCTTGAACCGCATCCCGGGCGCCACGGAGAGCAGCGCTCGGAGCGGAAGCAGGCTGGGCGGCTCTCCGAGCCGGATCGAGGCCACGAAGGTGACGGGCCGGGGCTCGCGGCCGACGGCCTCCCCCAGCGAGAGCCCGGACTGGCGGAGTGCGAGGTCCAGGGCCGCGCTCTCGAAGGCCCAGCGGCGGTAGAGACGGGAGCTGTCGCGGATCGGCTCGACGGGGAACAGGTTCGCCAGGCCGAGCAGCGTCGAGAGCTCCTCGAACGTGCGTGTGCCCTGCAGCCAGCCGAGCTGCGACCCGCCGCGCAAGAGCTCGATCTGGTCGATCTGGTCCCAGGTGATGTCCTCGCCCTCGCCGGTGTGGCCGCCCCCGCTGAGCCGCACGACGGTCGAGACCTTCGTGAAGCCGCTCGTCGTGTCGCGCACGAGCGGCCAGAGCTCGCAGCGCTCGATGACGAGCGGCAGGGAGGCGACGCGCATGTAGGTCGTCGTCCCGCCGGGCGAATCGAGCGGCGGCCCGTCGCCGAGGGGAGGACGGAGATCGCCGATCAAGGGAGCCGCAGTCTACGGAACGCTCCGCGCGCGGTGAGGCCGGACGTCGCGACGAGCGCCTGTCGTCGCGGTGGACCGACTCGTCCCGGCCCCGAGCGCGCTACGACTCCGCGGGCGGTGTGTCGGTGCCGGCGGAGGCCGACGACGGAGGTCCGGGTGCGTCGCGCAGCGCCTCCAGGCCGGCCTCGAGGCAGGTGAAGATCTGGTCGAGCAGGAAGGCGGCGCCCGGGC
>CADCWC010000231.1 GCA_902806305.1 uncultured Thermoleophilia bacterium
GGCGGCGGGCGTGGTGCGCATCGTGCTCGACCGCGGCTGGTCCGTCGACCTCGACGTCCTCGTGCGTCTGATCCACCGGCTGCTCGAGGAGCGTGGCGCCGAGCTGCGTCTCGCCGCCGACGAGGCGGTGACGACCGTCGTGGCGTTCGTGCTCGACCGGGTCGACGCCGTGCTCGAGGCCGACGGCGTCCCGTTCGACCTCCTGCGCGTCGCCCGCGGCGCCCGCCCGGTCGATCCGCTCGCCTACGCCGAGCTGGCCCGCGCCCTCGCCCGGGCCGCCCTGGGCGACGCGTTCGCCCGGGTCCACACCGCGTACACACGCTGCCACCGGCTGGCCGCCAAGGGCGCGGGGGAGGCGGCGGCGCAGCTCGACCCGGCCGCCTTCCTCGACGACACCGAGCGGGGGCTGGCCGACACGCTGGCGTCGGTCGAGGGGCCGGTCCGCGACGCGGTGGCGGCCCGCCGCTACGACGAGGCGCTCGAGCAGGCCGGGCGACTCGGCCCGCCCGTCGACGCCTTCTTCGAGGCCGCCATGGTCATGCACGAGGATCCGCGCGTGCGGGCGAACCGGCTCCGGCTGCTGGTCGACGTGACGCGCCTGTGCGGTGCGCTCGGTGACTTCTCCGAGGCCCAGCGGTGAGCACCCGCACCCGTCCGGTCGAGATCCATCTGATCTCGGACTCGACGGGCGACACCGCCGCCCGGGTCGCGCGGGCCGCGCAGGCCCAGTTCTCCTCACACCCGACGACACTCGTCCGCCATCCGCGCGTGACGACGGTCGAGGGGCTCACGCGGGCCTTCGAGCGCGTCGCCGGGCGGCCGGGCGTGGCGATCTTCTACACGCTCATCGACCGCGGCCTGCGCGCCGTGACGGCGGAGTACTGCGAGCGCGAGCAGATCGCCTCCTGCGACCTCCTCGGGCCACCGCTCGACGCGCTCAGCGCCGCCGCCGAGGACGAGGCCGAACTCGTGCCGGGGCGTCCGGTGGCCCTCGAGGCCGACTACTTCAAGCGCATCGCGGCCATGGAGTTCGTGGTCAAGCACGACGACGGCCTCTCCGGCGAGGGCCTCCCCGAGGCGGACATCGTGCTGATCGGCGTCTCCCGCACGGGGAAGACGCCGCTCTCGATGTACCTCGGCTACCTCGGCTACAAGACGGCCAACATCCCGCTCGTGCGGGGCATCCAACCCCCGGCGGCCCTCTTCCGCATCGATCGGCTCCGCGTCGTCGGCCTGACGATCGACCCGCAGCGCCTGGCCCAGATCCGCGGTCGGCGACTTCGCGCGATCGGGGGTGGCGCGGGCCGCGACGGCTACGCGGAGCTCAACCGCATCTACGAGGAGCTCGAGGAGGCCGCCGCGGTGCAGCGTCGGCTGGGCTGTCCCGTGATCGACGTCACGACGACGGCCGTCGAGGAGGCCGCAGGACGCGTCATCGACCTGATCGAGGAACGCGTCGGGCGCGCGTGAACGCCTGGCTGCTCCTCTCCGTCGCGATCGCCGCCGAGATCGTCGGCACGCTGGCCCTGCGCGCCTCCGACGGATTCACCCGGCTCCTGCCCTCGAGCCTCGTCGTGGTCGGCTACGGGATCAGCTTCGTGCTGCTCGCCCAGGTGCTGAAGACGATGTCGGTGGGGATCGTCTACGCGATCTGGTCCGCGGTCGGGATCGCGGCCATCGCGGTGCTCGGCCGGATCCTCTTCGACGACCCGCTGCCGCCGCTCGCGGCCGTCGGCATCCTCGTGATCATCGTCGGCGTGGGGCTCCTGCAGCTGTCGGGAGCCGGGCACCGCTGACCGTCGCCCGCGACCCGCGGGGGCGTCAGGCGACCAGGGTGTGACCGTCGACGCCCGAACCGGTGGCCCGGTCGAGCACGAAGATCTCCGCGGCGAGGTCCGGGGCGACGTGGTTCGCGCTCAGCATGGCGACCACCGTCGACCCCGTCAGCTCCTCGACCTTCGCGCTGCACTCCTCGCGCATCGCGGCCTGGAACTCACTGCGGATCTCGAGCACCTTCCCTTCGCGCCCGCTCCGGACGAGCGCCGTCTCGCCCTTCGTCAGGGTGTCCTCGAGCACGACCAGCACCACGTTGTCCCGGATGGTGGTGCGGGCCTTCGTCGGCCCACGGCCGGTGTAGTCCCGCGTGATGGCGACGATCGCGGTCGAGATGGCGCCGGTCAGGGAGGCCCCGGATGACCTGTCGTGCGGACTCATCGGTGGAGCCCTCCTCGCCTTCCTCAGGGGCACGCGGCCCCGCGCTCTGGAGAGGGAAGACGGCAGTCAGCCGAAGCGCGAGCAACCGTCACAGCCCGGTCCGGACTGGCGACGACGGGAACATGATAGGCCGGCCGAGCCCCGGAGGGAAGCGCGGACCGCGTGCCGGGTCTGAAGGGACCGCGGCGTGAGGCTCGCCCGTCAGAGCAGGCCGCGGCGGCGGGCGACGGCGACGGCCTCCAGGCGGCTGTGGGCCGCGAGCGCGCGCAGCGTGGCCGCCACGTGGTTGCGCACCGTGGCCCGGCTCAGGTAGAGCCGGCCGGCGACCTCGGTCGTCGACACGCCGTCGGCGATCAGCCGCAGGATCTCGATCTGCCGCGCCGTCAGGCGGCCCGGGGCCGTGGCGGCCTCCGGCGGCTGAGTCCGCGCGGCCGAGCGCATGCGCGCTCGGGCCTGCACGACCCGTTCGAGCAGGGCGTCGAACTCGTCGGACGCCGGGAAGTCGCCGACCGCGCCGTCGAACCTGGTCCGGACGGTGCGGTCGTGCAGCCGCCTCACCGCCGCCTCGCACTCCATCCGGGCGGCCAGCACGGCGGCCGACGGCCTCCTCGGCACGTCGAGCATCGCCGTCGACCGCAGACCGTCGGCGCTCATCCGACCTCCTCCTGGCCCGACGTGGACCTCGTCGACGTCGTCCCGGCAGGTTGCGGGCGGCGGGCCATCTCGGCCCGCCGGGCCTGCCGCTCGAACACCCGCTGTATGCGCCTCTCATCGGGCACGGGCGGGTGCTCGAGGTCGCGGGACCGGCGCCTGCTGCGACCCGCGTAGAGCCGGTCGTCCGCGGCGCGCAGCACGCCCGCGCTCGTCGTGGCGTCGTCGGGGAACGCCGCCGCGCCCGTGGAGACGGTCATCGCGAGGGTCCCGCGGCCGATCAGCAGCGGACGGGCCGCGACGGTCGCCGCGATGTCCCGCGCGACGTGCTCGGCCCGCTCGCGGTCGGCGCGCGACAGGAGGACGGCGAACTCGTCGCCGCCGAGCCGCGCCGCCATGTCGCTCGTCCGGAGACGGGTCCGGATCCGCGCGGCCACCTCGTGCAGCACGTCGTCGCCGGCCGGGTGGCCGAGGCGGTCGTTGACGTCCTTGAGGCCGTCGACGTCGAGCATCAGCACCGCCACCGGCTCGGCGTAGCGACGCCCCCAGGCCAATCGGTGCTCGAGCTCCTCGAGGAAGCGACGCCGGTTCGCGAGCCCGGTCAGGTCGTCGTGGTAGGCCAGGTACTGGAGTCGCTCCTCGCGATCGCGACGATCCGTCAGGTCGAACGCCGTCGTGAGCAGGAGCTCGCCGTCCGCCGTCGGGAGCGGTCGGTGGGTCCACACGACGAGCCGCCGGCTCCCGTCGCGGAGCGACCACCACGTCTCGTAGCCGTTCGGCAGCACGTCCTCGGCGACGACGGCGAACTGGCGGCGGTAGCGGTCGACGTCGTCCGCGGCCACCACCTCGCGAAAGAACGGCTGCCCGCGCAGGTCCGCGGTCCGGTAGCCGGTGAACCGCTCGGCCACGGTGTTCATCTCGACCAGGCGGTTCTCCCGGTCGTGGAGGACAGCGATCGAGCCGACGGCGTCGAGCACCGGTCGATACGAAGACGTCACGAGCACATCCCGGTCGGGAATGGGAAAGGAGACGTCGTCCGTCCGCCGGCGCACCCGTCAGGGAGCACGCGTCCGAGCGAGGCTTGCGACGATCCGGTCCCCCCAGGGACCCGGGCTCGTGGCGCGAGCATAGCGCATGTGCACCAGTGGCGCGGGTCGGCGGCCGTCCCCCGCGCGTTTCCGCCCTGTGGCCGCCACGTCTCGTCGGAGCAGGGTCGGTCGACTAGAGTACCGCCGTGGCCCGACGGGCTCGATCCGGGGGCGCGCTGCTCCGACGTGACGCGACGAGGGGCGGTCGAGCGGCCGTGGAACCGAGGCGACTCATGGCACCGGGGGCCGGCGTCCTCGAGGAGCTGCTCGCCCGGACCGGGCGTCAGTGGCGGACGGACGACCCCCGCGTCCAGGCGGCGCTGTTCTTCGACCCCTACGCGGCGTGCCTGACGCGGCCGGTGGTGGCGGCGCTCATGGTCGGCGCCCCGATCCCGGACGTGCGCGCGGGCGCCTGCACCGTGGACATCGACGAGACCGGTCTCGCCCGGGCCGTCCGGGTCGAGCGGACCGTGACGGCGCCTGACGCGTTCGCGACGGCTCGGCAGCTGCTCGTGGACGGGCACCTCCTGCCGCTCGTCGACGCGTTGACCGCCACCACGCCCCTCGGCCGGCCGGCGCTCGTGGCGATGGTCTCGGACGCGCTCGCCTCGACGGTGCTCGACGCCGGTGACGCCGCGGACGCACGTCGCGTCGCCGTCGAGCTCACGGCGCGGTGCGCGCCGGAGCTGCCGGGTCCGCCGCGCTTCATGACCGTGGAGCGGGCCGACGGGCCACGCACCGTGCATCTGCGCCGCTCGTGCTGCCTCGCCTACCAGCTCGCGAGTGCCGTGCACTGCGGAGCGTGTCCGCTGCCGGACGACGCCGTCCGCGCCGAGCGGCTCGGGGCGGCCGCGGGCCGCTGACGGCGGTCGCGCGGCGCCGGCCGAGCGGAGGACGCCGGCTATGCTGCCTCGGAGCCCGTCCCGCGAACGCCTGAGGTGACCCCCGCCGTGCCGAAGTACGTCTACGACCTGTCGGAGGGCTCCGCCGCCATGAAGCCGCTGCTCGGCGGCAAGGGTGCGAACGTGGCGGAGATGCGGCGCATCGGCGTCCCGGTGCCGGACGGCTTCACGGTCACCACGGAGGCCTGCGTCGCGACGATGCGTCGTGACGCGCGCTGGCCGGACGGTCTCTGGGACGAGATCCTCGACCGGCTCGCGGCGCTCGAGGAACGGACGGGGCGGCGCCTCGGGGCCGTCGAGCGACCGCTGCTCGTCTCCGTCCGCTCGGGCGCCGCCGTCTCGATGCCGGGGATGATGGACACGATCCTGAACCTCGGCATCGGGGAGACATCGGTGGTCGGGCTGGCGGCCGAGTCGGGGGACGAGCGCTTCGCGTGGGACTCGTACCGGCGGTTCGTGCAGATGTACGGCGAGGTCGTGGCGGGCGTGCCGGGCGACGTCTACGAGACGGCGCTCTCGCGGGCGAAGGCCGCGCGCGGCGTGACGGCCGACGTCGACCTCGACGCCGACGACCTGCGGCGGCTCGTGGCGACCTTCCGTCAGCTCTCGGCCGAGCACGCCGACGCCTTCCCGGAAGACCCGCGGGAGCAGCTGCACCGCGCGATCGACGCCGTGTTCCGCTCCTGGCAGAACCCCCGGGCCACGGTCTACCGGCGCGCGAACGGCATCCCGGACGACCTCGGTACCGCCGTGGGCGTGATGCAGATGGTCTTCGGCAACCTGGGCGAGACGTCCGCGACCGGCGTCTGCTTCACCCGCAACCCCTCCACCGGCGTGAAGGAGCTCTACGGCGAGTTCCTCCCGAACGCCCAGGGCGAGGACGTCGTGGCCGGCATCCGCACGCCACGTCCGCTGGCGGAGCTCGAGGCGCTCCAGCCCGAGGCCTACGCCGAGCTGCTCGCCACCATGGACCGGCTCGAGGCGCACTACCGGGACCTGCAGGACATCGAGTTCACGATCGAGCGGGGCACCCTCTACCTGCTGCAGACGCGGAACGGGAAGCGGACCGCCCAGGCCGCGCTGCGCGTGGTGCGCGACCTCGTCGCCGAGGGCGTGCTCGACGAGCGCGAGGCCGTCGGGCGGATCGACCCGTCGCAGCTCGACCAGCTGATGCACCCCGCCATCGATCCGGACGCCCCGCGGGAGCTGCTGGCCCGGGGGCTCAACGCGTCGCCGGGAGCCGCGGTCGGCGCAGTCGTCCTCGACGCGGACACGGCCGAGCGCCGCGGCCGGGCGGGGGAGGCCGTGATCCTCGTGCGCTGGGAGACGACGCCCGACGACATCCACGGCGTGCTCGCGGCCGAAGGGGTGCTGACCGCCCACGGCGGCATGACGAGCCACGCCGCCGTCGTCGCCCGCGGCATGGGCAAGCCGTGCGTGGCGGGCGTCGAGGCGCTCAGCGTCGACACGGCGGGCCGCGCGGTGTCGGTGGCGGGCCGACGGCTGGCCGAGGGCGACGTCATCACGCTCGACGGCGCCACCGGCGAGGTGTTCCTCGGTGCGCTCCCGCTCGTCGCGGCGCAGATCAACGAGGACTTCGAGACGGTGGTCGGCTGGGCGGACGAGATCCGCACGCTCGGGGTGCGCGCGAAC
>CADCWC010000232.1 GCA_902806305.1 uncultured Thermoleophilia bacterium
GACCCGACGCCGCCTGTCCGGGCGATCGACCGGCGGGCCGGGTCGCAGGCAGGACGGCCGTCCAGTCCCTACGCTGTGCAGGTGCCCCCACGGGACCGTCTCGTCGTCAAGCGCGACCGATCCTTCCCCTACTCGAAGGGGCTGATGGCGCAGTCCCTGATGGCCTGCGGCCTCGCGCCCGACCGCGCCTACCGGGTGGCCCGGATCGTCGACATCGAGCTGCGCCGCGGCGCCGTGTCGCTCGTCACGACGGACGAGCTGCGCGACCGCGTGCACGCCGCCCTCGAGCGCGAGGAGGGCGCCGACGCGCTCGACCGCTACCGGCGCTGGCACGACGCCCGCCACCTGGAGCGGACGCTCGTGGTGATGATCGGCGGCGCGCCCGGCTCGGGCAAGTCGACGATCGCCACCGAGATCGCCCACCGACTGGGCATCACCCGCATCGTCTCCACGGACGTCATCCGCCAGGTCATGCGCGGGATGATCCCGCGCGACATCGTCCCCCAGATCCACACGTCGTCCTACGGGGCCGCGGCGGCGATCCCGCAGGCCTTCGCCGAGGCCGACCGGGCGATCGTCGGGTTCGCGCAGCAGGCCGACACCGTCGCGGTCGGCGTCCGCGGCGTCGTCGAGCGCGCCGTGGAGGAGCGCTTCCCGCTCGTGCTCGAGGGCGTGCACCTGATCCCGGGCACGAGGCTCGTCGACGAGGCCGCGCCCGCGACAGTGGTGGAGCTGCTCGCCGCCGTCCCGGACGAGGAGGCCCACCAGAGCCACTTCTACCTGCGGGGCGACCACACGGGGCAGTCACGACCTGTGGGGCGCTACCTGCGGGCGTTCGGCGAGATCCGCCAGATCCAGGACTTCCTGATCTCGTCGGCCGAGCGGGCCGGGGTGGAGGTCGTCGACACCACCGACATGGACGCGGCCGTGCGCCGGATCATGGACAAGATCCTCGCCGGCGTCGCCGTCCGTGGTGTCGCCGCGCCCGCTGCCGTCGGTCCGGCGGACGAGCCGCCCGCCCTCGGGGGGTCCTGAGCGCAGCGCGGCTCGGCGGCGCAGACGACGGGCTGGACTACGCTTCGGGCATGAGCGAGGACTCGAGCACCCGGTCCATCTGCACCGACCTGGCCACGGTGACGGAGCGGGCCGCCCTCGCCGCCGCGCGGCACATGGGCGGCGGCGAACCGCTGGCCGCCCGGCAGGCGGGCGCGGCGAGCGCGCGGACCGTGCTGGACGAGCTGCGGATCCAGGGCCGCATCGTCGTCGGCGAGGCCGAGGGCAGCCTCGTCGCGGAGGGGACCGACATCGGGACCGGCGGCACCGTCTACGAGCTCGCGGTCGACCCGGTGCAGGGGATCGACGTCGTGGCCCGGGGCGGCAGCGGCGCGATCTCGATCGTGGCCGCCGCGGCGCCGCAGTCGATGATGCCCGTGCCGCCGATCTACATGAAGAAGATCGCGGTCGGACCCGTCGCCGCGGGCCGAGTCGACCTGTCGGCCCCGATCGGCGACACGATCAACGCCGTCGCCGAGGCGTACGGCCGTCGGCCGCGCGACCTGACCGCCCTCGTCCTCGACCGCCCGCGCCACGAGGACCTGATCGAGGACCTGCGCGCCGCGGGCGCGCGGATCAAGCTGATTCCCGACGGCGACATCACCGCCGCGATCTCCGTGGCCATCCGCGGCACGAACGACCACATCGCCATCGGGATCGGCGGCGCGCGCGAGGCGGTCATCACCGCGGCCGCCCTGCGCTGCCTCGGCGGCGAGGTTCAGGCACAGTTCTGGCCGCGCAGCCGCACCGACATCCGCCAGATCGAGGAGTACGGCTTCGACGACGTCCAGCGCGTCTTCTCGACCGAGGACCTGGTCCGCGGCGACGCCTGCGTGGTGGCCACCGGCATCTCGAACGGCGACCTCCTGCGCGGCGTGCGCTACGTCGAGGAGGGCGGACGGACCCACTCGATCGTGATGTGCTCGGCGTGCAACCACGTCCGCTTCGTCGACACGAGCCACCGGTTCACGCGGGACCGTCGGCCGGAGGTCCGCCTGTGACGGCCGGCGTGTCCGGCGACACCTCGCTCGCGGAGCTCCACCGCCGGGCGGCCGAGCGCGGGCTGCCCCGCTTCCGGGTCCTGTCCAAGGCCGAGCTGCTCGACGCGCTCGCCGAGCCGCTCGGGCCGTCCGAGCCGCTCCCGCCGGTGCGCCTGGAGCGGGACGGGTCGCTGGCCACCGTCGTGCTCGACGACCCGGAGACGCGGAACGCCCTCGGTCGGACGGCCATGGAGGCCTTCGGCGCGGTGCTCGACGAGCTCGAGGCCGACGAGGCGGTGCGCCTCGTGGCCGTCGTCGGGGCGGGTGGGGTCTTCTGCAGCGGGGCGCGCGTGCACGAGTTCGACACGCCGGACGGCGGCGCCGAGCTCAGCGACCGCGGCTCCGCGCTGTTCGACCGCCTGGCCGCGCTGCCGGTGCCGGTGGTGGCGCTGCTCAACGGGCCGGCCGTGGGCGCGGGCGCGGAGCTCGCCCTGGCCGCCGACTGGCGGCTCGTCGCGCCCGACGGCGACCTGCGCTTCGTCCACGTCGGCCTCGGGCTCGTGCCCGCCTTCGGCGGCACGAGCAGGCTCCGGGACGTGATCGGCGCGGGCGCCGCCCTCCTGCTCCTCGGAGCCCGGGCCGCGGTCGACGCCGACGGTGCGGTGCGCCTGGGCCTGGCCTCGGAGATCGTGCCCGCCGAAGAGCTGCGGGAGCGGGCTCGCCACCTGGCGGAGCACCTCGAGGAGTCGGACCGAGCCGCCGTGGCCGCACTCAAGCGGACCCTGGCCGCGCCGCCGCACGAGGCGCGAGCTGTCGAGCGCGCGGCGTTCCTCGAGGCGTGGCCGAACCGCCGGCTCGACGGCGTGCCGCGCGGCCGCCACTGAGGCCGCCGCGGGCGCGACGGTCCCTCGGCGCTACCCTGTGTCCGACCATATCGCTGGAGGAACCGTGCCCGCACCTACCGAAGACGTCGTGCGCGAGGCGCTCAACATGATCGAGGACCCCGAGCTCCTGATGGGCATCGTGGACCTCGGCCTCGTCTACGACATCGAGATCGACGCGCCGAAGATCCACGTCACGTACTCGCTCACCTCGATGGGCTGCCCCGTCGGCCCGTGGATCGCCGAGCAGGTCGAGGAGACGCTGCGCGGCCTCGAGGGCATCGAGGAGGTCGAGGCGGAGCTGACGTTCAGTCCGCCGTGGACGCCCGAGAAGATGAGCGAGGACGCCAAGTTCGCGCTCGGCTTCTGAGCGCCGCCGTGGACGTCGTCGTCGCCTGACGACGGCCGGCGACGGGCTCGGGCGTGGCCGAATCGTGACGTTGCGCCTCATCCGACCGGCCGGTCGGCTCCCAATAGCAGCGTGGTGCCGCGTCGTGCGACGCCGCCGGCCGCGGGGCCGGGCACGTGAGTCGAGGGAGGATCTCGGATGCAACGGTTCGATGTGCGACGCCTGTCGCTCTACGCGGTGCTGGCGTTGCTGACGGTCGGTGTCGCGGCCTGCGGCAGCGAGGACGAGGGCGCGACGACGGCGTCGGCAGGGGCTGCCACCACGGAGGCGACCACCGCCGAGGCGACCACCATGGACGAGACCGCCATGGAGACGACCATGACGGAGACCGGCGAGACCGCCGCCGCCGCGGGCGAGGAGCTGACCCTCACGGGCGAGGACACGACGCTCGTGCTCGACACGAGCACCGCGACGGTTCTGACGGGCCTCGGCGTGAAGGTGGCACCGATCGGCCCGGCGACGTCCGCGAACGGCGGCATCGCGTTCCCGATCACGGGCGGGAGCGTCGCGAGCGACACGCTCGCGGGCACGATCGAGCACTCCGGCGGGCTGCGCTTCAGCGCGGGCGGCACGAACGTCGACGTCACGGACTTCGTCGTCGACACGACGGCGGGCTCGCTGACCGCCACGGCGGGCGATGCGCAGCTGCCGCTGCTCGGTCTCGACCTGACGGGTCTCGAGCGGTCGATGGAGGGCGACACGATCGTCGCGTCGGGCATCAAGGCGACTCTCGCCGAGGAGGCAGCCACGGCGCTGAACACGGCGTTCAAGGTCGACGCCTTCCAGGCCGGCCTGCCGATCGGCACCGTCACCGTGCGCGCGACCGCCTAGACCGGCCCACGGAGCGGCCCGCTGCCGTCACGTCCGCGTGGCGCCATCGGGCCGCCCGCGGGCGGCCCGACGGCCGTGCCCAGGGGGCCTAGCGCCGCCCGCGGCCCTCGCCGTCGCCGCCCCGTCCGCGCCGACCGCCGCCCTCCTCGGGCTTCTCGGAGACGTAGGGCAGGAGCGCCATCTCGCGGGCGCGCTTGATCTCGCGGGCGGCCAACGCCTGCTGGCGCCGCGACAGCCCGGTGATGCGACGCGACCGGATCTTGCCCCGCTCCGACAGGAACCGCTTGAGCGTCTCGATGTTCGAGTAGCGGATGTCGGCGTCGGCGATCTGGACGCGCTTGCGCTTCTTGGGCAGGAGCGCGTTGCGCTTCCGTCGCGGGCTGGTCTGCTGGGCCAAGGCTCTCTCCGTCGGTCGGGGTGGCGCCGGGTCGGCGGCACGCCGCGACGCGAACAACGGGATATGCTACCGGATCGCGGCGCGGGCGCGGGCCGGTGCGGCCCCGGCAGCTCAGCTGCCGGACGGGAACCTGACCGCGACCTGGGAGGCGACCTGCGGGCGGCCGTCACGGTCGACGTAGTGCACGTCGACGGCGTCGCCCTGGTTGTAGATGCCGATGCCCGCCAACGTCTGGACGGCCCGATGCCAGAACCGCTCCCGCGGCCGCCGGAGCAGGCGGGAGAAGCGCAACTCGTCGCCACCGACCGTGTAGTCGACGCCCTCGACCTGCTCGGTCCCGTTGACGTAGACGACGATCGGCGGTCGGGCGCCCGCGGGCAGCTGCACGCGCCCGCCGCTGGCCGTCCGGGCGTCGACCGGTCCGGTGCTGTCAGCGCGACGAACCACGCCGACAGGGTAGTCGGCCGGGCGCGGTCAGCGCGGGGCGGCACGGTCACGGGCCGCGACCGCGAGCTGGTCGACGCGTTCGTTCAGCTCGACGCCGGCGTGCCCGCGGACCCGCGTCATGCGCAGCTCGTGCTGCTCCGCGAGCTCGGCGAGCGCCTCCCAGAGGTCGCGGTTGGCGACGTCCTTCTTCGCGGCCGTCTTCCAGCCGTTCGCCTGCCAGCGACGCAGCCAGCCCTCGGCCACCGCTCGCTCGATGTAGGCCGAGTCGGTGTGCACGTTGACGCGGGAGGGCCGTCGGAGCGCCCGCAGGCCCTCGAGCAGCCCCATCAGCTCCATGCGGTTGTTCGTGGTCTGGGGATCACCGCCCGAGAGCTCGCGCTCGTGCCCGCGCCAGCGCAGCAGCGCGGCCCAGCCACCGGGCCCCGGATTGCCCGAGCAGGCGCCGTCCGTCCAGAGCTCGACCTCGTCGCGATCGACCTCCGTCACGCCGGCATCCTACCGGTGGCGCCGGAGGCCGCCCGACCACGGACCATGAACGGGGCCTGGCCTCCGTGCCGACGGTCAGCGCACGGGCACGCGATGCCCGGGGCGGAAGACGTCGTCCGGGTCGTACTCGACCTTGACCGCGACGAGACGCCGGTACCGGCCCGGGTCGAACGCCGTCCGGGCGTCCGTGGGGCGGCCGGCGAGGTTCAGGTAGCTGCGACCGTCGCTCCAGGCCGCGAACCGGGCCAGGGCGACGCCGACGTGGCGGGCCGCCGCGGCGGCGGCCGCGGCGGTCGCGTCGCCGGCCACGACGAGGGCGAAGGCCGCGTCGAGGCGTCCGAGCGCGCCGTCCTCGCCCGGGTCGCGGCCCAGCGCGCCGCCGAGCTGACGGAGCTCGACCGAGACGAGCGTCGAGCCGGGCGCCGCGCCCGCCACCTCGACGAACGTGTCGACGGCGTCGCGCGGCAGCTCCGACAGCAGCAGATGGTCGCGGACCACCGGTGTCGTCCCGGGCGCGTCCGGGCGCAGCGACTCGAGTCCGGCCGGCGGCACCACGGCGAACGTGTCGATCGCCGGAGCGAGCGCCCGGAGCGGCGCGAGCAGGGACGCGCCTTCCGCCTCGGGGCCGAGGAAGGCCGCCTCGATCGCGACGAACTGCCGTCCGCGGAGGGGTCCCGCCACCGTGGCCTGCGACGGGAACCGCACCAGCCGCGCGACGGAGGTGACCTCGTCCGGCGTCGTCGCCGCCCAGTCGCGCCAACGATGGAGCACCTCGGAGGCGCGTTCCCACGGCCACAGGAGCGAACCCGCGTAGATCTCCGGCACCGGGAACAGCGAGAGCTCGAGCGCCGTGACGACCCCCGGCGCGCCCGCGCCGCCGCGCAGCGACCAGAAGAGCTCCGGCTCGTGCTCCGCGTCGACCCGCAGGTGCAGCCCGTCGGCCGTGACGATCTCGGCGGCCAGGATGCTGTTCGCCGTCAGGCCGTAGGCGCGGGAG
>CADCWC010000233.1 GCA_902806305.1 uncultured Thermoleophilia bacterium
GACCCCGGCGGACGTCCGTCCGGCGCACATCGGTCGGCGCACGCTGTGAGCCCGCCGGCCGAGCTCGGCCGGCGGGCGCCGCTGCGTCAGGGCCGCGCTCGGGCCCACACGCCCCAGAGCGGATCGCCCGGCGCGCCGCGCGGCGTGCGCAGGGCGGACTCGGGCGGGCCGAAGACGCCCGAGCAGCGGAAGTACGTCTCGACGAGCTCGACGCGGCCGGCCTCGTCGGCGGCCCGCCACCCGAGGATGGCCTTGGTCGGGAACAGCCGGTTCGAGAACGTCACCACGAACGGCGCACCGGCCCGCAGGCATCGGCCGACCTCACGGAAGACGGCCACAGGACGGGTCAGGTAGTCGACCGAGACGCAGCACACGGCCCCGTCGAGCGAGTCCGCGCGGACCGGGAGACGCGCGTCGACGTTCAGGTCCTGGACGTGATGCTCCGCGAGCGCGCGGTTCGCGGCCAGCTCGGCCTCGTTCAGGCCGACGCCGATCAGATGCTCGGGCGGCGTCCGGAAGTGCGAGACCCACGACGCCATCAGATCGAGCACCAGCCCGTCGAGCGCGAGCTCCTCGTAGAGGGCGCCGACCGCCGCGGTCGCCCCCTCGTCGATGTGGGTCACGAGCCGCGGGGCGGCGTAGAACTCGGAGTCCGCGGTCTCGTCCAGCCGCTCGAAGAAGCGGGGCGGGAAACGCTCGGCGTGGTGCGGGGCCACGCCCCGTCATTCGCACGGACGGACCGCGAGGACGGCAGGCCTGGTGCGCCGCCGATGCGCCGGAGTGGCGCCCGCGGTGACCGATGCTATAGCATCGCCTCGCCCATCCCGGATCGAGAGGAGCTCGCGTGGAGGTGCTGCGTGGCAGAGCCGTGGTCGTGACCGGAGCGTCGTCCGGGATCGGGCAGGCCGTCGCCCGCCGCTGTGCGGGCGAGGGCGCGAGCGTGCTGGCCGTCGGGCGCCGCCCGGAGGGGCTCGAGGAGACCGCGGCGGGCCACGACGGGATCACGACCCACGTCGCCGACCTGCGCGACGACGACGCCCCCGCCGACGTCGTGGCGGTCGCGGTGGAGCGGTTCGGCCGGCTCGACGGGCTGGTCCACGCGGCGGGCACCGTGCTGCGCGGCGAGGACCCGCTGGCCACCACCGACGTCCGCCACGCCGAGCTCGTCACCGACAACCTCGTGCTGCCGTTCCGGATGGCGCGCGAGGCCGCGCGGGCGATGGTCGACGACGGCGGTGGCTCGGTGGTGCTCGTCTCGAGCCAGCTCGCCCACGTCGGAGCTCCCGGCTACGCGAGCTACTCGGCCGCCAAGGGCGGCGTGGAGAGCCTCGTCCGCGCCCTGGCCGTCGACCTCGGACCGCGCGGCGTCCGCGTCAACGCGCTCGCCCCGGGCGTGGTCCGCACGCCGATGGCCTACGTCGACCGTGAGCACTTCGACGACATGATCGACGACGTGGCGGCGCGGCACCCGCTCCGGCGGATCGGCGAGCCCGACGATCTGGCCGGGCCTGCGGTCTTCCTGCTCGGCGACGACAGCCGCTGGATGACGGGCGCGAGCCTCGTCGTCGACGGCGGGTACACGATCCAATGAGCGCGGCGCCACTCGTGGTCATCACCGACTCGGACCTCGGGTCGGACGGCGTCGAGGAACGGCTGCTCTCCGAGGCGGGACTCCGCGTGCGGCGTGCGGCCTGCGTGACCGCCGACGACGTGCGCGAGGCGGCGGCCGGCGCCACCGCCGCGATCGTCCAGTGGGCGCCCGTGACGGCGGAGGTGCTCGACGCGCTGCCCGGCCTGCGCTTCGTCAGCCGCCTCGGCATCGGCTACGACATGATCGACGTGGACGCCGCCGCGGCGCGTGGCGTCGCGGTCGCGAACACGCCCGCGTACTGCGTCGAGGAGGTGGCGTCGCACACGCTGGCGCTGATCCTCTGCTTCGCGCGCGGCATCGTGGCCTACGACCGCGCCGTCCACGCCGGCACGTGGGCGCCGATCGAGTCCTACCGGGCGGCGTGCCGACCGTCGGACGCCACCGTGGCGGTGGTCGGGATGGGTCGCATCGGGGCTCGCGTCGCGGCCATGGCCGCGGCGTGCGGCTTCCGGGTGGTGGCGCACGACCCGTTCGTGCCTGCCGACCGCATCGCCGCCCTCGGGGCGCGGGCCGTGCCGCTCGACGAGGCGTTGACGACGGGCGACATCGTGACGCTGCACCTGCCCCTGACCGCCGAGACCCGGCACCTGGTCGACGCGCGGGCGCTCGCGTCCATGCGGGCGACGAGCGTGCTCGTCAACACGTGTCGCGGCGAGCTCGTCGACGAGGACGCGCTCGCCGACGCGCTCCGCGACGGCGTGATCGCCGGCGCCGGCCTCGACGTCTTCCGCCGGGAGCCGCTCCCGGACTCGAGCCCGCTGCGGTCGCTGCCGAACGTGCTGCTCACGCCGCACGCCGCGTGGTACTCGCCGACGGCCCTGCGGGAGCTGCCGCGGCTCGCGACCCAGCAGGTGATCGACTTCCTGGCGGGCCGGCCGGTGCCGAGCATCGTGAACCGCGTCGACCCGGGACGCGACGGCGACGGGGCGCGGGCGGCCGTGCCGAGCACGTCGTGAGCAGTCGAGGCGCGCAGCGCGCGACCGGCGGTGGCGAGCGCCGTGGCAGCATCTCGCGGAGCGAGGCCACGGGGTGAGCCCGTTCGACCCGACCGACGTCCTCTCGACGCCGTACGGCGCGCCGCTCGTGCCGGTCCTGCCGATCCGCCTGCGGCGCACCGAGATCCTGACCGTCGTCTACCGCACCGACCGCGCGGCGGCCGACGCGCTCATCCCGGCCCCGCTCGAGCTGACGGGCGATCTCTGCGTCGTGCACGTCTACCGGATGCACGACGCCGAATGGTTCGGCGTGTACTGCGAGTCGGCCTTCCAGCTGCCGGTGCGGCTGCCCGACGGTCGCCCGGCCGTCTACTCGCCGTTCCTCGTGCTGGAGTCCGACGGCGCCGTCGCGGCGGGCCGCGAGCTCTACGGGCAGCCGAAGAAGGACGGGCAGGTCAGCCTCGGCCCCGACGGCGACCTCCTCGTCGGCCGGGTGGCCCGCAACGGCATCGACCTGGCCACGGCCACGCTGCCCTGGAAGCAGACGCGGGCGGTGCGGGGGCTGGACGAGCTCGTGCCCGGGGCGGGACTGAACGTCAACCTCCGGATCCTCCCGGAGGACCGGGGCGCCGTTCGTCGCGAGCTCGTCGTCCGCTCGTTCGAGGACGTCGTGGTGCACGAGGCCTGGGAGGGGTCCGCCACCCTGGAGCTGCGGCCGAACGCCCAGGTGCCGGTCCACCGGCTCGCGGTGCGCGACGTCGTCGTCGGCCTGCACCGCCTGGTCGACCTCACGCTGCCGCCCGGCGAGGTGATCCATCGCTACTGACGGCACACGACCGGGGCGGGTCATCCCCGCGACGCTGACGGCTCCGCTCCAGACACGGCCGGACCAGAGCCTGGCCGAGGCGGTGGCGGGGCGGCTCCGCGGCGCGATCCACGCGGGCGAGCTCCAGCCGGGCGCGCGGCTCGTCGAGCGGGCGCTCGCGGCGAGCCTCGGGGTCAGCCACATCCCGGTCCGGGAAGCCTTCGCCCGTCTCGAGGAGGAGTCGCTGGTCGTGCGGGCGCCGCGGCGGGGCGCCCGCGTGGCGGAGGTGTCGCCGCAGACGCTGGCCGAGCTGTCCGAGATCCGCGTCGTCCTCGAGCGGCTCGTGGTGCGGCGGGTGCAGGCGGCCTGGTCGCCCGAGGCCGAGACCGCCCTGCGCGGCATCGTCGACGAGATGCTCGCCGCCGCGGCCACGGGTGACGTGACGGCCGTCTACGAGCTCGACTGGCGCTTCCACGAGACGCTGTGGCGGCTCGCCGACCACCAGATCCTGCTCGAGGTGGTGGCGCAGATGCGCGGCCGCATCGAGCGCTTCCTCCGCGTGGCGACGCTCGCCCTGCCGCCCGACGCCCTCCGGGTGCACGCCGAGGCGCACGTCGGGCTGCTCGAGGCGATCGCCGGCGGCAGCCGCTCCCGCGCCGAGCGCGCGATGGAGCGGCACATCAGCGTGGCCGCCCGACGCATCGCGCGGACGGGCGAGCTCGGCGACGACGGGCCGCCGGCTCGCTGAGGGCTCCCGCCCGGCGCCCAGGACCCAGAACCGAAGGAGGACCCATGGAACGGCTGTGCTTCACGTTCGACATCTACCCGGGCCAGGAGGACGAGTACAAGCGCCGGCACGACGAGATCTGGCCCGAGATGTCGGCCGCGGTCCGCGAGAGCGGGATGCGCAACTACTCGCTGTTCCGCCGTGGGCAGCAGATCGTCGGCTACTGCGAGTGTGAGCCGGACGTCGCCACGGCGCTCGAGCGCATCGGCGCCACGGACGTCAACCGCCGCTGGGCGGCCTGGTTCGAGGAGGTCATCGTGGCGCTGACGGACGAGGCCGGGAACCTCATGCGGCTCGAGGAGGTCTGGCATCAGGACTGACGGCGCCGTGCGACCCCGGGTGGCGGTGCTCTCGCCCTACTGGGACTTCTGGGCGTCGCGGGTCCGCGGCGACCTGCGCGGCGACCGGGTGCAGCTCGCGGCGGAGGTGTCGGCCGCGCTCCCCGGCGTCGAGGTCGTGGCCGAGGAGCTGCTCGACGGCAGCGACGCCGACCACGCCGCGATGGCGCGCGTGCGCACCGCGCGACCGGACGTGGCGCTCGTGGTGCAGTCGATGGCCGTGCCGCCGGGCTGGACGGTCCGCTCGCTCGAGACCGTGCCCGAGCTGCCGCTGGTCGTCTGGGGCGTGCACCGGCGCAGCGGCCCGCCCATCGGGTACGACCACTCGGACATCGCCGTCGAGGGCGCCACGGTCGGCGTGCCGCAGCTCGTCAACGTCCTCGGCCGGCGAGGCAGGCGCCACGTGCTCGTGGTCGGGCGACTCGACGACGAGCGGTGCCGGCGGCGGGTCACGGCGGAGGTCCGGGCCGGGGCGGCGGCCGGGCGGATCGGGCGTGCACGGCTGCTGCGCGTCGGGACCCCGATGCCGGGCTACGCCTGCGTGGACGTCGACGACGACGAGCTCCGGCGCGGCACCGGCATCCACGCCGAGCACGTCGACCCGGCCCGCCTCCAGGCGCTGTACCGGGACGCCGGGCCCGAGGCGGTGGAGCGGGTGGCCCGCGAGACGGAGGCGACCTTCGAGCTCGAGGACGGGATCGCGCCCGGCGACGACGGGCTCCGCCGCTCCCTGCGGCTGGCGGCGGCCCTGGAGCAGCTGGACGCCGAGACGGGCGCCGCGGCCGGGGCGCTCAACTGCCATGTGCCGGAGCTGCGCTACGCCGACGAGCCGGGCGTGACCGCGTGCTTCGCCCTCGGTCGCGAGACGACGCGCGGCGTGCCCTGGACCTGCACGGGCGACGTCCTGACCGCCGTCGCCATGCTGACGGCGAAGGCGCTCGGCGCCGCCGCCGTCTACCACGAGCTCGAGGCGCTCGACTACGACCGCGACGAGGCCCTGATCGCCAACTCGGGCGAGCACGACCTCGCGTTCGTCGCCGCGGGGACGCGCCCGCGCCTGGAGCGGAACCGCTGGTTCGCAGACGACCCGCGGGTCGGCGTCTGCGCGTGCTTCACCGGGACGCCGGGACCGGCCACGATCGTGGGCTTCACGCCGCATCCCGAGGAGCGGAGCGGCTTCCGCTACGTGGTCGCCGAGGGCACGCTCACGGGCCGGAGCTTCCCGCACTCCGGCACGGTGAACGGGGCGTTCCGCTTCGGGGACGGGTCGGAGCCCGTCGACGTCGCGTGGCAGCGGTGGGCGGAGGCGGGCGTCAACCACCACAGCTCCGCGTCGCTCGGCCACCTCGGCGACGCGGTGGCGGCCGTCGCCGCCCAGCTCGGCGTCGGGATCGTCCGCGTGTCGTGACCGGCACCCGAGGCGTCGAGCCGGGACCCGTTCGCAGCCGCCGAGCAGCGCATCCGGCGGTGGCAGGCTCAGCACGGCGCGGTCCGCCCACCGGAGGTCGGGGCGGGGACGGCCCGGGATGGGGGCCGTGGCCGGAACCTCGAGAACGACCCTGTCACGCGCGCCAGGCTTCGTCCTCCGCGCTCGGGGACGGTCAGTACATGAGGAAGCCGCCCGACACGTTGAGCGTCGCGCCGGTGATGAAGCTCGCGTGCCGGGAGGCGAGGAACACGACCGGCCCGGCCAGCTCCTCGGGGTCGGCGATGCGGCCGAGCGGCGTGTCGGCCCGCATCCGCTCCAGCACGGCCGGATCGAGGCCGGTGGTCAGCATCGGCGTCGCGACCTGGCCGGGCGACACGGCGTTGACCGTGATCCCGTCACCCCCGTAGGTGCGCGCCAGCCCGCGGGTCATCGTCACGATGCCGCCCTTCGTGGCGGCGTAGACGATCGAGCCGCCGAACCCGCCCGTCCACCAGCCCTGGGACGCGAAGGTGACGATCCG
>CADCWC010000234.1 GCA_902806305.1 uncultured Thermoleophilia bacterium
TCCTGCGCGACCAGCGCGTGACATGGTCCTACGGGGAGCTGGCGCGGAGGGTCGCGGAGGTCGCCGGCGGGCTGCGGGCGCGCGGGGTCGGCCAGGGCGACGTGGTCGGAGTGGTGCTGCCGAATGGCCCCGAGTACATCGAGGCCTGGTGGGCGATCCTCTGGCTCGGCGCGGTGTTCAACCCGGTCAATCCCGCGCTGACCGGCCGCGAGGCCGCGGGCATCCTCTCCGACTCCGGCGCGTCGCTCGTCATCTGCGAGCAGGACATCGCCTCGGCGCTCGACGAGCACGCGGCCGACCTGCCGGACCTGCGCGAGACCGTGCTCGTCGACCGCGCCGCCGCCGACCCGCTCGCCGCCCTGCGGGGCGACGCGGTGCCCGAGCCGGCCCCGGTGGGCTGGGACGGCCTGGCCTCGCTCGTCTACACCTCGGGAACGACGGGCCGCCCGAAGGGCGCCATGCTCACGCACGGCAACTTCATCGCGAACATCCGGATGCTCGGCGAGCTCGTCCCCGTCGGGCGGGGCGACGTGCTCGGCATGGTGCTGCCGCTCTTCCACGTCAACGCCCAGATGGTCACGACGATGATGCCGATGCTGCTCGGGGCACAGGTGGCCATGTGGGAGCGATTCTCGGCGTCCACCTTCTGGGAGACGGTCGCCCGCTTCGAGCCCGTGACGTTCTCGAGCGTCCCGACCATGCTCGCCGCGCTCCTGCATGCGCCGGGCGCCGACGACGCGGAGACCAACACCCTGCGCTTCGTCATCTGCGGCGCCGCGCCCCTGTCGCCGGCGCTGTTCCGGCGCTTCGAGGAGAAGTTCGGGGTGGCGATCCTCGAGGGCTACGGCCTCACCGAGGGCACCTGCACCTCGACGTTGAATCCCTTCTACGGGCCGCGGAAGATCGGCTCGATCGGCCTCCCGACGCGCAACCAGGACGTCGTCGTCCGCCTCGAGGACGGCACCGCAGCACCCGACGGCGTCGCCGGCGACGTCTGTGTGCGCGGGCCGAACGTCATGCAGGGCTACTTCAACCGCCCCGACGCGACCGCCGAGGCCCTGCGCGACGGCTGGCTCTACACGGGCGACGTCGGGTACCGCGACGAGGACGGCTTCTTCTTCCTCGTCGACCGCAAGAAGGACATGATCATCCGCGGCGGGGAGAACATCTACCCGCGCGAGATCGAGGACGCCCTCGTCGAGCATCCCGGGGTCCAGGCGGCGGCCGTCGTCGGCCGGCCCGACGAGGTGCGCGGGGAGGAGGTCCACGCCGTGATCGTCATCGCGCCCGGCACCGACCTGGAGGACGTCGAACGGCACGCCCGGGAGCGCCTGGCGAAGTTCAAGGTCCCGACGACCTGGGAGGTGGTCGACGAGCTCCCCAAGACGTCGACCGGGAAGATCGACAAGAAGCCGCTGCGGGCGCGGATCCAGGCCCCGGCGGGCTGACAGGACTGCCGGCCGGGGCGTCCCTCCTCTCCACCGGCGTCCCGGCCCGCGGCGGTTGGGGTTTCTCCAAGGAGGGGCTCGCGCCCCGACAGGGGGCGCAGGACGACGCGGCAGCATGCGGAGCCGGAGCGGAGCCGAGCACGAAGGAGCTGATGGAGCGATGAAGGCAGCCGTCTTCAAGGGCATCGAGGATCTGCAGGTCGAGGACGTCCCCGAGCCCGAGGCCGGCCCCGACGACGTCGTCGTCGAGGTCCGGGCCGTCGGGGTCTGCGGCTCGGACCTGCACACCTACACTCACGGCTCGTTCGTCGCGCCGGGGCAGATCATGGGCCACGAGTTCGCCGGCGAGGTCGTCGCGGCCGGGTCCGAGGTGCAGGGCGTGTCGGTGGGCGACCGGCTGACCGCGTCGCCGCTCGTGCCGTGCGACGACTGCCCCCGCTGCGCGGAGGGCCGCTACAACCTCTGCGCCGCGGCCTGGACGCAGGGCCTGGCCTACGGGCGTCCCGGTGCCTTCGCCGAGCGCATCCGCATCCCGCACCCCGTCCCGGGCCAGAACGTCTTCCCGCTCGGCGACGAGATCAGCGACGAGGCCGGCGCGCTCGTCGAGCCGCTCGCGGTCGCGGTGCACGCCGCCAAGCTCGCCGAGCCGGTGCAGGGGACCACCGCGCTCGTCATCGGGCTCGGGACGATCGGGCTGCAGGTGGTGCAGGCGCTGCGCGCCCGCGGCGCGGGCCGCGTCATCGCCGTGGACCTGTCCGAGCTGCGCCTGGACGTCGCGCGCACCCTCGGCGCGGAGGCCTACCCCGGCGCCCGTGGGCTGGACGCCGTCCTCGCCGACGCGCTCGCCGGTGGCGGCGAGATCGATCTCGTCTTCGAGTGCTCGGGTGTCCCCGCCCTCGCCGAGGGCGCCCTCGGGCACGTCCGCGCCGGCGGGACGATCGTCGTGCTCGCGCTGTTCGACGACCCGGTGACCTTCAACCCGACCGTGCTCGTCCAGAAGGAGATCCGCCTGCAGGGGAGCATCGCCTACACCGGCGAGGACTTCGGCGACGCGGTCGCGATGATCCGCGCCGGGCAGGCGCAGTCCGCGCCGCTCATCACGCACCGGGAGGCACTGGAGGACATCTCGCAGGCCTTCGCCACGCAGCTCGACAAGGACCACTCGATCAAGGTCCTCGTCACCCCCGCCGCCGGCTCGTGACCTCGAGCGACGCAGGCGGGGTCCCCCAGAAGCCATTCGAGCTGCCGGCCGGGGCGACCGAGGTCGTCCTGGTGCGGCACGGCGCCTCGGAGCTCGCGCTCCCGGGCGCGCCGTTCCCCCTCGTCGACGGTCGCGGCGACCCGAACCTGTCCGAGGCCGGCCACGGGCAGGCGCAGGCGGTCGCCGCGCGCCTGGCCTCCGAGCCGATCGAGCGCCTGTTCGTCACGCCGCTGCGCCGGACGCATCAGACGGCGGCGCCGCTCGCCGAGGCGATCGGGCTTGAACCGGACGTCGTCGAGGACCTCGCGGAGGTGCGGCTCGGCGAGTGGGAGGGCGGGGAGTACCGCCTTCGCGTCGCCGCGGGGGACCCGATCATCCGGCGCGTGTTCGAGGAGGAGCGGTGGGACGTCATCCCGGGCGCCGAGTCGTCGGACTCGCTCGCCGCGCGCGTGCGCTCGGGGATGCTGCGCGTCGCGCAGGCCACCGGGCCCGACCGTGTCGCGGTCGTCGTCGTCCACGGGGGCATCGTCGGCGAGGCGTGCCGGCAGGCGACCGGCAGCCGGCCGTTCGCGTTCGTGCACTCCGACAACGCCTCGATCTCCCGCATCGTCGTCCGGCCGAGCGGCAAGTGGCAGCTGCGCTCGTTCAACGACATCGCGCACCTGGCCGTGCGGACGGGGCCGGCGGGCTGAGCGATGTGCCGCGGCTTGGAGGTTCGACAAGGTCCGATCCCGGCGGCCGGGCCGGCCGACGGCGCCTCATCTAGCGTTCTCCCGTGACCGAGGGAGGGCCAGTGCAGGACGAGACGACGCAGGTGCGCGACATCGAGCTGCTCGCACTCCACGGGCTGGCGGTGAAGAAGGCCGGTTCGGCCGTCGCGGTCGCCGACATCCTCGGCCGCGAGGAGGCCGAGGTCGCGGGCGCCCTCGACGACGCCGCCCGCGCGGGCCGCGCCATGGCGGCGAAGGGCATGTACATGGTCACGCCGGCGGGCCGCTCGTGGCTGGACGAGCAGTATCCGGTGGCCTTCGCCCGGTTCCGGGCCGATCCCGAGTCCGCCGCCGCGTACGAGCGCTTCGAGCGGGTCAACCGCGAGCTGCTCACGCTCTTCACCGACTGGCAGATGATGCCCGCGGGCGGCGAGCGGATCCCGAACGACCACTCGGATCCCGACTACGACCGCGACATCGTCGACCGCCTCGGCGCGCTGCACGAGCGCGGGCTCAAGCCGCTCGACCGCTTCCGGGCACTCGACGAGCGCCTCGGCGAGTACCCGCGCCGCCTGGAGCAGGCCTACGACAAGGTGCTGGCCGGCGAGCACGAGTTCGTGAGCGGCGCGCGGGTCGACAGCTACCACACCGTCTGGTTCGAGCTGCACGAGGACCTGCTCCGCATGCTCGGCCGGGAGCGCGAGGTCTACGAATGAGCAGGGTCTCCGAGCGCATCCTCGTGCTGGACGGCACGGCGACGTACGGCCCGGAGATCATCGGCGGCAAGGGCGCAAGCATCGCGCGCATGCGCGCGCTCGCCCTGCCCGTGCCTCCCGCCTTCGTCCTCCCGATCGAGGAGTGCCGCCGGTACCACGCCGGTGACGGGGGACTCGAGGACCCGGTGTGGGAGGCGGTCCTGACCGGCGTCGCCGGCCTCGAGCGCGACACCGGCCGCCGCCTGGGGGATCCCGAGGCGCCCCTGCTCGTGTCGGTGCGGTCGGGCGCCGCGGTGAGCATGCCGGGGATGATGGACACCATCCTGAACCTCGGGATGACGGACGCCGTGGAGGAGGGCCTGGCCCGCCTGAGCGGCGACGCCGGCTTCGCGCGCGAGACCCACGTGCGGTTCGTCCACGAGTTCGGGCACACGGTGCTCGGCGCCGACCTCGACCCGCCGGCCGGCGACGCGACGGCCGACGACACGCGCGCCGCGGTCCGCGAGGACACCGGGGCGGAGGTGCCCACCGACCCGCACGACCAGCTCCGGGCGGCGATCCTCGCGGTCTTCGACTCCTGGACCTCGCGGCGAGCGGTCGCCTACAGGCGGCACTGGAACATCCCGCAGGACGGCGGCACCGCCGTGGTGGTCCAGGCGATGGTCTTCGGGAACCTCGGCGAGGAGTCCGGCACGGGCGTCCTCTTCACGCGCGACCCGCTCAACGGCGACCCCGAGCCGTTCGGGGACTGGCTGCCCGGCGGGCAGGGCGAGGACGTCGTGGCCGGCACGCATGACCCGCTGCCGCTGTCGGCGCTGGCCGCGTCGCTGCCGGCGGCCCACGAGGAGCTCATCGCTGCCGGCAGGCTGCTCGAGCGCGAGCACGGCGACGTGCAGGACATCGAGTTCACGATCGAGCGCGGGCGCCTGTACCTGCTGCAGGCGCGCGCCGCCAAGCGCTCGCCGCAGGCCGCTGTCCGCACGGCCGTCGAGCTCGTCGAGACGGGTGCGATCGACGTCGCCACGGCGCTCGGCCGGGTCACGCCCGAGCAGCTCGAGACCGTGCTCGCCCCCCTGCTTCCCGACGAGGTCACGGCCGCGGCCGAGGTGCTGGCGCGCGGAACGCCCGCATGCCCGGGGGTGGCCTCTGGCCGCGTGGTCAGGACGTCCGACGAGGCCGAGGTGGCCGATGACGTGGTCGTGCTGGCGCGGCCCACGACGAGCCCCGAGGACGTCTCCGGGATGATCTCCGCGGCCGGCGTCGTGACCGAGCGCGGAGGAGCGACGTCCCACGCGGCGGTCGTGAGCCGCGCGCTCGGCCGGCCGAGCGTCGTCGGCGTGGGCGAGGACGTCACGGCGCCATGGGCCGGCGAGGTCGTCACGGTCGACGGGTCCAAGGGCGTGGTGTACGCGGGCCGGCTCGCGACGGCGGACGTGCGCGTCGAGGACGTCCCGGGCCTGGAGCGCCTGATCGGCTGGGCGCGTGAGCGCGGTCCCGCAGCCGTCGTCCACGACGCGCCCGACGCCCTCGACCTCGACGAGCTGGGGATCACCGTCGCCCCCGACGCCGCGCCCGACGTCGACGAGCTCGTCGAGCGCATGCGCGGCGCCCCTGCCGTGCGCGGCTCCGTGCTCAGCACCGCTCAAGGCGCCCAGGCGGTCGCCCGCAGCGGCGTGACCACCGTGGTCGCGCTGCCCGGGCAGCATGCCGCGACGCTGCTCCTCCGCCTGGCCCAGGCGCGGGAGAGCTGATGTCCAGACGTCCATCACAGGAGGAGAGATGACGGACACCGCCACCGGCGAGGCCGTGCGGCCCTATCCCGACAAGTGGCCGCGTGCTTCGGGCACGCCCACCGTCGAGGCGTTCCACACCGCGATCCGCCGCCTGATCGCCGAGCGCCGCGCCGCGAGCGGCAAGGCGTGGGAGGAGGTCGTGCACGACCCCGCCTTCCAGCTCACGCGCGAGGACTTCGAGCAGGTCGAGGCCGAGCTGCTGGCCTCGGGCTACCGATTCGAGATGTCGGCCACGGTGTCGGTGAAGGAGGACCCCGACAAGTACAAGCCGGTCGAGGGTCCCGCCAGCTCCGGCCGGGGCGACACCGACGAGCAGGGCCGTCCCGTCCTGGGCGTCGGCGACAACGTCTTCCGCGCCAAGCAGGATGTCGAGGGGACCGCGGTCTTCGTCTCGACCGTCGAGAAGGTCATGGAGATGCTGACGGAGGGCGTGCCCCCCGAGACCATCGCCATCATCGACGACTCCGGCGGCACGCTGACCGCACCGGTCCTCGGCGACTTCGCCGGCGTGGTCTGCATGGGCGGGACCATCCGCTCGCACCTCGGCATCCTCACCCGCGAGTACGGCGTGCCGTGCCTCATGGCCGCCC
>CADCWC010000235.1 GCA_902806305.1 uncultured Thermoleophilia bacterium
ACGGAACCTCGACGCCGTGCTGGGTGAACTTGTCGGTCAGGCTCGGGCGCAGACCCGTGGCCACGAGCCGTCCGCCGCCGCTGCGGGTGGCCCCGTGCAGGCCGTCCGTCTTCGGGTACTGGTACACGAACAGGTCCTGCAGCGTGACCTGGTCTCCCTCCATCCGGAGCACCTCGGTCACCTGCGTGACACGCCGGGCCCCGCCGTCGAGCCGCTCGACCTGCACGATGAGGTCGAGGGCCGAGCAGATCTGCTCCCGGATCGCGCGGTGGGGCAGCTGGAAGCCGGCCATCAGGACCATCGTCTCGAGCCGCGACATGGCGTCGCGCGGGGAGTTGCAGTGGATCGTGGACAGCGAGCCGTCGTGCCCGGTGTTCATGGCCTGGAGCATGTCGAGCGCCTCGGGTCCCCGGACCTCGCCGACGATGATCCGGTCGGGTCGCATGCGCAGGGCGTTCCGCACGAGGTCGCGGATCGCGATGGCGCCGTTCCCCTCCACGTTGGCCGGCCGCGACTCCAGACGGAGGACGTGACGCTGGTGCAGCTGGAGCTCCGCCGCGTCCTCGACGGTCACGATCCGCTCCACAGGCGGCACGAAGCTCGAGAGCACGTTGAGCAGCGTCGTCTTGCCGGAGCCCGTGCCGCCCGCCACGAGGATGTTGAGCTTGGCCTGGATGCAGCGGTCGAGGAACTCGACGACGTCCGCCGACATGCTGCCTCGCTGCACGAGGTCCTCGGCGGTCAAGCGCGTCTTCGCGAACTTGCGGATCGTCATCGCCGGACCGCCGATGATCACGGGGTGGACGATCGCGTTCACGCGCGAGCCGTCCGGCAGCCGGGCGTCGACCATGGGCGAGACGTCGTCGACCCGGCGGCCGACCGTGGCCACGATCTTGTCGATGATGCGGCGCAGGTGCTGGTCGTCCGCGAAGCGGGCGGTCGTCTCCTCGATGCGGCCGTCCCGCTCGACGTAGATGAGGTCGGGGCGGTTGACCATGATCTCGGTGATGGACTCGTCCTCGAGCAGCGGCTCGAGCGGCCCGTAGCCGACGATGTCGTCGCTGATCTCGCGGACCAGCCGCTCGCGGTCGCTGCGGGACAGCGGCTCGCCGGAGCGCGTGAGCGACTGCGTGACGGCGTCCGTGACGACACGCGCCATCTCCGTCTCCGGGAGCTCGGCCGAGAAGAGGCGCGGGCCGAGGCCGGAGATGACCTCGCGATGGATCCGCGACTTGAGCTCCGCGAAGCTGTCGCCGGTCGTGACCGGGACGCTGACCACGGGCGTCCCGGCGACGTGGCCGTTCAGTCGTTCGGTCAAGGACATCAGGACCCCCTCCCGCCGCGCCGGAGCCAGGTCCGCTTCTGGTCGCCACTCCCGCTCACCGACGTGGCGAGCTGTGCGATCGCCTTGGAGACGCCGTTCTTCGGGTGCGAGACGATCATCGGCACGCCCTCGTTGTACGAGTTGGGGACGGACGAGTCCGACGGGATGACGAGGTCGACCTCACGCTCGAGGGCCTCGGTGACGCGCGCCAGGGCGAGACCGCCCTTGGCGTTGGCACGGTTCAGCGCGACGCGCACGTCGTCGCGCCGGCGCCCCATCAACTCGAGCGTGTCGAGCCCGAGGCGGGCGTCCTTCAGGCTCGGCACGTCCATCGAGGCCAGGAGGATCACCTCGTCGGCCGCGTCGACCGTGGCGATCACGATCGGCGAGAAGGCGGGCGCCGAGTCGACGATGATGAAGTCGTACGTGGCGCGGGCGACGGCGAAGATCTCCTCCACGCCCCCGACGCTGACCATGTCGGCCTGGTCCGGTCGAGCGGGGCCGATCAGGACGTGGAGGCCGGTCGGCGCGTGGGTCGAGACGAAGCCCGCGAGCTTCTCCTCGTCGAGGCTGCCGCCGGCCGACATCAGGTCCGCGATGGTCCGCTCCGGACGGAGCCCGAGCACGATGGCGCAGTCGCCGAACTCCAGGTCGAGGTCGAGGAGCAGCGTCCGGTGACCGCTCCGGGCCAGCGTCGCCGCCAGGTTCGTCGAGCACATGGTCTTCCCGGAGCCGCCCTTCGGGCCGATCACGGCCACGATCCGTCCCTGGCGCAGCCCCACCGTCGCGGATCGTGAGCGGTTGGCGCGGGCGTACGCCTTGCGGAGCGCCTGCGCGACCGCGTCGGCCGGCTGGGGGGCGACGAGGACGTCCTCTGCGCCTGCGGAGAGGGCCGCCTCCAGAAATGCGTCCGGACCGCCGGTCTGCAGGACGACGACCGCCATCTCCGGACGGGCCCTGAGCAGCCGCTCGATCATCAGCAGCGCGTCGGGCGAGCCGCCGTCGGCGACGACGAGCGCCACGTCCATCTGTTCCCTGGAGGCGGTCTCGGCGGCACGGGAGGGCCCGGCGTCGACGACGCTGACCTCGAAGCCGACGGCGTCGCCGAGGAGGCCGGACGTGGGCAGGCCGGCCGAGACGTCGCCGACGGGGACGGCCACCACGCGAAGCGCGCGTCCGGGGCTCGCGATGCTCATGAGGGATCCTGATCGTTGGCGGAGACGGGGGTGGTCGCGACCGGCGTGCCGGCCTTCGGTGCAGGCGGTTCCGTGGAGCCCTCGGGGCCGCCGGCCGGGGTCGGCAGGAGCTTGTAGCCCTCGAGCCCGAGGATCGTCGAGGCGATCGTCGTCACGCTGAGCGACGGGTCCTTCGAGCCGGGCGAGTCGGTCGCGTGGGCGCCCCGCAGGGTGAGCCAGATCTTGCCGTTCTCGAGCGCGTAGACCACCTTCTGGGCCTGCGCGTCGGTCAGCTCCAGCATCGCGTACAGGGAGCCGCTCGTGGCTGCCACGCCGCCCGCGGCGCCCGCTCGCTTGGCCTCCGGCTCGGGGGCCCGCAGCACCGGGACGTTGCGCAGCAGGGTCACGGTGACGTGCACCGGTGCCCCCTTGTTCTTGCCTTCGCGGTCGAGGCGCTGCACCGCGAAGCTGCCGATGACGTCGACGCGATCCTTCGTCTTCAGCGTCCCGACCAGCCCGCGACTCTGGTCGAGCGGCACCTGCACGGCCCGCTTGTTGCCCGTCACCTCGAGCGACACCAGGTTGTTCGGCTTCTGCGGGAACTGCTCGTTGAGGATCTGCGAGCCCGCGAAGACCGTCGTGGCCGCGACCCGACCGCGGACGCCCTCGGCGCTCTGGAGCGCCGTCGGGGCCAGGGATCCCTGCTGGACCTGGACGATCTCGAGGAACCCGTTCTTGATCGCATCCTCGCCCGGGAGGCCCTCGGGGATGTCCTTCTTGGCCACGACGACGCCGACCGTGCTGTGGTCCTGGGCGACGCTCGACTTGTACCGCGAGACGTACATCGCCACGGCGCCCGCGGCCGCGAGGGCGAGGAGCAGGGCCAGCGCGAGCGTGGCGAATCGGGATGAGAGCAGACGGCGCATGGTGGGCTCCGGATCGCCTAGGTGCTGGTCGTGGGACAGGGGGCGCCGGGCGCCGGCAGGTTGCTGCCGTCCTGCTCCATGCGCATGGTGCTCGTGCCGTCGAAGCTCAGATCGGCGCTGTTCGCGATGCCCTGCATCAGCGGCGTGACCCAGTTGTACGTGTACGTCACGCGGACCGTGACGCGGTTGCGGCGGTCGAAGCTGCCGTCCGGTGCCTCGATGCACACCGACGAGCCGGCCGGGGCGACCTGACAGGCGGCGGCCAGCCAGTTGTACTGGGTGCCGCACGCGTCGTTGTCACCTTCGGCGTCGACGGTCGCCTGACGAGCGGCGTCGCGCGCCGCCTCGACGACGGAGTTCTTCTGCCACATGACAACGCCGAACTCGAGGATGCCCACCAGGATGAGGATCGCGACCGGCACGGCCAGTGCGAACTCGACGAGCGACGTGCCTCGCTCGGAGGTGCGCCGGGAACGGGTGAAGAAGAGGCGTGGCATGGTGGGCGTCGTGGGCCTGAAAGGCGACGGGGCCGGCCCGACCGAGGTCGGGCCGGCCCCGGGGGCGCGTCCTACAGCTCGCCGGCGATCTGGCCGAGGGTCGCGGCGATGGCGCCACCGAGGGTGGTCAGCGCCAGGACGCAGACGACGGCGATCAGGGCCAGGATGAGGCCGTACTCGGCCAGCGTCTGGCCCTCCTCGCGGCTGGAGAGGACGGTCTGGAGACGGGTGTAGAGCTCGAGCATGGTGCGCTCCTTCAGTGCCCGGTGGGGTCGCCCGTGGGGGCGCCGCGACCGTCCGGGTGTCCCGGTCGCGAGAGGGTGACGAACGGGGCGGCGGGGGAACCGCCCTGCGTCCTCGACGGCAGCGACGCGACGAGCTCCATGAGGTCGTCGGGCGACGGGTTGTAGAGCGCGCCCATCTCCTGCGAGACGGACTCCTCCAGTCCCTGGTCGTCGGCGTCGCCGAGGAAGACGATCCGGGCGCCGCGGGCCAGGGAGTGGCCCGCGATGTCCCGTGCCTTGCGGAGGCTTCCGAGCCGGGTCAGGTCCACGACGACAGCCTGTGGCTGAAAGTGTGTCGCTGCCTCGTCGTACGCCCCGTCCCCGTTGTCCACGATCTGCACCTCGGCCATGCTCTCGACCATGCGCCGGAGGGTGTGCAGGTGGATCGGTGACAGAGCGACGAGCAGCACACGCCTCGGAGGGGCGTCGTCGCGCTGTGGGTCTCGGTGGTCCGTGCTCCGCATGACTCACTCCACTGTGCGGTGTGAGTCGACGGCCGGAACTTCCCCACGTAGGTGCACCGGTCGGGCGGCGGGGCATCCCCCCGTCCCCCGTCGTGGGTGACACAACGGGTGACCCGCGCCGTCGACGGCTCCGGTGCCCGAGGTACGCCTGCCGCCCCGTCTCCGTCGCCGGGGGCAGCCACGACGGCCGGGTCGCTAGGACGGAGGCCGGGGGAGCGGAGCGCAGCTCCGCTCAGCCGTGGACACGGCGTCGACCACGAACGCGCCGTCACGGACCACGGCCAGTCGGACGCCGGGCCGGACGGTCGTCGCCCGGCCCGCTCCTCGGACCGTGCGGACGGACACCGGTCGACAGAGGATCGCGTCGCCCGCCGTCTCGCCGAAGCTCGGCCAGCCCTCGTCCGCCTCGGCGAACAGGATCGGCAGGGCACCGATCACGGTCGGGGCGACGCCGACCACGCCGGTCGCGAGCCGGCCTGCGCCGCCACGCTCGAGGTCGGCCTCGACCGCGTCACCCAACGACTTCATGGCCTGGTCCTCGAGGAGCTTCGTGACCCATCCCCGCAGCGCGGCGCCGCGCCCCCCGGTGACGACGTCCTGCTCCTCGGCCGGCGTCACGACGTGGAGCACGACGGGACCGGTCGCGGTCGTCGTCCGTACGCCGCCGCCGAGGTGGATGCCGCGGACCGCCGTACCGCGGACCGGCACGACCTGCTCGCCGAACCATGCCGGCGTGTCGGTCGCCAGCCGGCCCAGCACGACCTCCTCGAACACGCGCGTCCCCGCACGAGCGCCGAGCTCGGCGCGGAGGAGCGCTCGCGCCCCGAGCAGGCTCGGGCGGCTTCCGGTGCCGGCGGCGACCGAGCTGCGGGCGAAGGCCAGCGTCCGCTCCGAGGCCTGCGGCGCCAGGGCGACGGGAGCGGGCGTCGAGAGCGTCGAGCGCAGCGCCTCCACGACCCGCTCCGGGACGCCCACCCGGATCGCCACCCCGACCGCCATCACGAGCAGCGCGACGCCGACGGCGAGGCCGATCCACTCGACCGTCGCCTGGCCCGCGACGCCCCGGCGCGGCCGCGTGCCCTCAGACGCAGGTCGTGGCATCGCTCATGGCCTCGCCGACGATCACTCCCGAGCGCACCACGACGGTGTGGGTCATGTCGTGCCAGCGGTCCATGTCGAGGGCGGTCGGCCCCGTGCCCCAGCGCGCGCGGAGGCGGTCGGACGAGAAGGTGTTCAGCCGCCGGACCGGGTAGCAGAGCACGAGGTCGTCGGCGCGCAGGCCGGGCGGGAAGGCCGACGGCCGCTCCTCGGTCCGTACGGCCTGCACGAGCTGGGCGGCGAAGAGCGGCCACCGCAGCAGCGGCACGAGCGTCGTGAGGCCCGCCTCGATCGCGACGGTCTGGAGGAGGCGGAGACGGAGCTCCCTCGTGTTGCGGCGGTGCAGCGCCTCGAGCAGGCGCTCGGCCGCCTCCGGCGTGACGACGTGCGCGGTGGCCCGGGCGTCGAGGCGGCGCTGCTGGACGCCGTGCCACCGCGCCTCGGACGGTGGGCCGACGCCGCTGAAGGCGGGCCGTCGCGCTCCGAGCGCGCCGTAGCCGACCACCTCCTTGACGCCCTCGAGGTGCTCGCCGCGGGTGTCGGCGAAGTCGACGACGGCCAGGCGCTCCACCTCGGCGCGGGCGCGGTCGGGACCGATCTCGGCCGCGAGCAGCCGCTCGGCGTCGGCGATCGTCGGCGCCCGCCCCTGCGGTGAGCCGTGCACCGCCGCGACGACGAGGGCCATC
>CADCWC010000236.1 GCA_902806305.1 uncultured Thermoleophilia bacterium
GAGCTGACCGGCGGCGGGGCGCACGTCTCGCTCGACGCGCTCGGCAGCCACGGCACGTGCGTCGCCTAGGTCGAGAGCCTGCGGATCCGCGGTCGACACGTGCAGGTCGGCCTCCTGCCTCGGGCGCTCGGGCGGCCGGCCGTCCCGATGGAGCTCGTCGTGGCGCGCGAGCTCCAGCTGCGGGGCAGCCACGGCCTCGCGGCGCACGCCTACCCGGAGCTGCTCGACCTCGTCCGGGCGGGCCGCCTGCGGCCCGACGCGCTCGTCACGCGGCGCATCGGCCTCGAGGAGGCGGGCACGGCGCTCGCCGCGTTGAGCGAGGCCGGCACGCCCGGCATCACGATCATCGACGTCGGCTGAGCCCGGCGTGGCACCCCCTCAGAGCCGGAGCAGCTCGCGCGCCTGCGCCGGCGTGGCCACCGGGCGTCCGAGCTCGTCCGCGAGCCGCACCACGCGGGCCACGAGCTCCGCGTTCGTGGCCCGGACGCCGGCCGCCAGGTGGAGGTTGTCCTCGAGGCCCGTGCGGACGTGGCCCCCCTCGATCAGGCAGTACACGTTCAGCGGCAGCTGGCGGCGCCCCGGAGCGCAGACCGACCACGACGCGTCCGCCGGCAGCAGCCTGCGCAGATGCTCCACCTGGCCGACCGTGGCCGGCACGCCCGTGCCCGGGATCCCGACCACGAACTGCACGCGCAGCGGGTCGTCGAGCAGGCCCTCGTCGCGCAGCTGGAGCGCGAGGCCGACGTGGCCGGTGTCGAAGCACTCGAGCTCGGGCGCCACGCCGTGCTCCCGGAAGGCGCCCGCCATGCGGCGCAGGAACGGCAGGTCGCCCTCGAAGATCCGCTCCCCGAAGTTGATCGTCCCGCAGTCGAGCGAGCCCATCTCGGGGCGGAGCGCCAGGCAGGCGTAGCGCTCGTCGCGGACGGCGCGGCCACCCGCGGTGCCGCAGGACAGATTCAGGACGGCGTCGCAGCCCTCGGTCCGGATGGCGTCCACGAGCCTCGCGAACGCTGAGGCGTCCTGAGTCGGGGTGCCGTCCTCCTCCCGGGCGTGCAGGTGCAGGACGGCCGCACCCGCCCGCCAGGCGGCCACGGCCTCCCGGGCGATGTCGGCCGGACGCGTCGGCAGGTTCGGGCGGCGCGTCGCGTCCGCGTCGGCGGAGCCGGTCACGGCGCACTGGATGACCACGGGCGTCTCGACCGGCACGGGCCCGATCCTACGCGGCGGACCGTCCTCGTGCCGCGTCGGGCCAGACCTGCGCGAGCCAGTCGCCCACGCGCCGCTCGTAGGTGTGCTCGGCGCGACAGCGCCGCCACGCGGCCTCGGCGATCCCCCGGCGCCGGGCGGGCTCGTCGAGCAGCCGTCGGACCTGCACCAGCAGATCGTCGGGGTTCGTGTAGATCGCGAGCTCCGGCCCGATCTGCAGGAACTCCTCGATCCCGAGCGCGTAGTAGGAGAGCTGGCAGCCGCCCGCCATGCCGACCTCGAAGTGACGGGCCTTGATCTGCTCCGCGTTCTTCGTCGTCCCGCGGTTCGCGAGGTAGTTGCGCGGATCGGCGAGCAGGTAGCGCGTGTCGTGCTGCCGCGAGTTCGAGATGTTGAGGTTGACGCGCGACAGGCGGAAGATCTCGTCCATCTCGGCGAACGACACGCGGCCGTTCGGCCAGTCGGCGCCGAAGCACTCGACGTGCACGCCGTGCCGGCCGAGCCAGTCGACCAGCCAGACCCGCCACGGGTTCGCGCCGCCGACGAAGCTGACGTCGTGGCGGTAGTCGGCCTCCGAGCTCGGCGGCGGCAGGTCCGACGCGATCGGCGCAGCGCCGTACGTGGTCACGATCGGCGTGCCGCCGAGCTTGCGGTAGCGCGGCGCGACGCTCGGCTCGGTCGTGACCGTGAAGTCGTACAGGTCGGCGTACCGTGACGAGTAGTCGTCGAAGCGCCACGCGTCGTCCCAGCGGAAGGCGAGCGTCGTCGTCGCGCCGCGAAGGGCCCGGAGCGTCTCGAGCGCCACGTCGTCCCGGAACGGGAAGAACATGACGAGGTCGGGGTCGAAGCGCTCGACGGTGCCGAGCAGCGCGTCGTCGAGCGAGCCCGGCTCGTGCATCGCCCGGTCGAACGGCAGGACCTCGACGGCGCGGACGTGCGCGGCCACGGCCGGGACCCAGAAGTGCGTCTCGAACGACTGGCCTCGCGCCGGGTCGCCGTAGTCGTACACGGGGATGGCCATCAGCACGCGACGATCGTGGGTCGGGACGGGGCTGGTCACGAGCGGTCCTCCAGGGCCCCGACGACGACGTCGGTCCAGCCCTCGTTGCTGAACGGTCGGGCCTGCGGTCCGCCGAGGAACCGACGGGCGGCGGCCAGGTAGCCCTCGTAGGCGTCCGGCTCCATGGCCACGAGGAACGCGTGGAGCTCGTCCACGCTCCCGAACGACCGCATGTCGATGAAGGTGTCGGCCGGGACGTGCTCGCCGATGTTGTCCGGGCCCCAGTAGACGGGCACCGTGCGGGCGAGCAGGCAGTCGAACAGCTTCTCCGTGATGTAGCCGTCGATGTGCCGGGCGTTCTCGAAGCAGACGGTGAACCAGTAGCGGTCGAGCGCCTCGAGCTTCCGGTCGACCGGTCCCGCGTAGGAGGGGAACGGCCCGTCGGCGGCGCCGCGCTCCCAGCCGACGCCGTAGAGGTCGAACGCCTCGGGCTGGTGCGCCTCGAACCAGCGGATCACGGCGCGGCGGGCGGAGTAGAGCTCGAGCGGGTGCGCCGCCTCCTTGTGCCCCGCCACCATCGTCACCAGGTTGCGGTCGGCGGTCTCGACGTCGAGCGGCGCCGGCACGTGCAGCGCGTTCGGGAAGTTCAGCTTGCGGTAGCGCACCCCGTCGACGAGCGGGTCGGCCCAGGTGAAGACCCGCGTGAACTCGAGGTGCCGGGTCGGGACCCAGTTGTGCGGCAGCGTGACCTCGCACTCCTGCAGCACGACCCAGGCCTCCGGGCGGGGGTCCCAGCCCGCGAGCAGCGACGCGACCGGGGCGTGGGGGATCTCGAAGAAGAGCACGACGTCCGGGACGAGCCCGCGGTCCCGGCACACGTCGATCGTGTGGCACCACGCTCCGGCTGCCTCGAGGCGCGCGCGCAGCAGGCGGAAGAAGGCCAGGCAGTCGTCACGGTTCAGGGAGCTCTTCGGGTCGAACAGTGTGTCCTGCTCGTACGGGTAGAACGGGGCGATGGCGAGGTTCGGCAGCGGCATGGCGGTCGGTGGAGGGATCAGGCGGCGTCGGGGAGCGCGGACCAGCGCGCCCGCCAGAGCAGGTCGGCGCGCAGGAAGGCGAGGTCCTCAGCGGGGATCGGAGCGCTCGCCCGCCGCACGTCGAGGTCGGTGACGAGCACGCGTCCGCCGGCCGCCCGCGTGAGCGCGCACAGCTCCGCGTCGTGGCCGTGCACGCCCGCCCAGCACGCGCGGTCGTAGCGGAGCGCGGTCACGACCGCGGGCGCGAGGGCGAGCAGCGCGCCGTCCAGGACGTGGACCTCCTGCGGTCCTGCGGCGGCGTCGCCGAGGACGCCGCCGGGGTGGGCGAGGCGACCGACGACGTCACCCTCCCACCAGCGGAGCGACGTCACGTGGCGGGCGCCGACGGCACCGACGAGCGCCGCGCCCGGCTCGGCCAGGGCGGCCCGCAGCCGCGTGGTGAGGTCGGCGTCGAGCAGCTCGACGTCGTCCCGCAGCAGGACGAGGGCCTCGAGGCCCGGAAGGTCGGCGGCGGCGTCCATGATCTCGGCGTAGGCCTCGAAGATGCAGCCGTCGGTGACCGACTCGAGCACGGCCGAATCGGCCTCCAGGACGCGGGCGAGGGCGGGCGCCGCCACGCGGGCGTACCGCTCCTCGGACTCGACCCAGACGCCGAAGGCGATCACGCCGCGGCCCGGACGCCGTGACGGGCGTGCCACCGCTCGAAGGTGCCGACCACGTGGTCGAGGTGCGCCCGGGTCAGGCCGGGGTAGCAGCCGACCCAGAGCGCGCCGTTCATGATGAGGTCGGTCGTCTCGAGGCCGCCGACGACGCGGTGGGCCACGTCGCGGTAGGCCGGCTGGCGCGTCAGGTTGCCCGCGAAGACCGGCCGCGTGGCGATGCCCTGCCCGTCGAGATGGTCGACGAGCGCCCGCCGGGTGTAGGGCGCCTCGGGGCGCACGGTGACCGTGAACCCGAACCAGCTGGCCCGGGCCCGAGGATCCTCCTCGGGCAGGATCAGGACGTCCTCGTAGGGCGCGAGGGCGGCCCGCAGGTAGGCGTGGTTCTCGCGCCGCGTGCGCAGGAAGTCGTCCATGCGGTCGAGCTGCGCGGCCCCGATCGCCGCCTGCATGTCGGTCGCCTTCAGGTTGTAGCCGACGTGCGAGTAGACGTACTTGTGGTCGTAGCCCTCGGGCAGCGTGCCGAACTGCTGCCCGAAGCGCTTGCCGCACGTGTCCTCGCAGCCCGGCGCGCACCAGCAGTCACGGCCCCAGTCGCGGAACGACTCCACGAGCTTCCCGAGCGCGGGCCGGTTCGTGAGCACGGCCCCGCCCTCGCCGGTGGTGATCTGGTGCGCCGGATAGAACGACAGGGTCGCGAGGTCGCCGAACGTGCCGACGTGGCGGCCGTCCCACGTGGCGCCGAGCGCGTCGCAGCAGTCCTCCACGAGGAACAGGCCGTGACGGGCGCAGAAGTCGGCCACGGCGTCGAGATCGAAGGGGTTCCCGAGCGTGTGGGCGATGACGACGGCGCGCGTGCGCTCGGAGCGCGCCGCCTCGAGCTGCGACGCGTCGAGGTTGTAGCTCGGCAGCGTCACGTCGACGAACACCGGCACGAGGCCGTTCTGGATGATCGGGTTGACGGTGGTCGGGAATCCGGCGGCCACGGTGATGACCTCGTCACCGGGGCGCAGGCGCCGATCGCCGAGGCGTGGCGAGGTCAGCGCCGAGACCGCGGCCAGGTTCGCGGACGAGCCCGAGTTGACCATCAGCGCCTGCCGATGCCCGGTGTAGCGAGCGAGGGCGCGCTCGAAGGCGGCGGTCTCCGGGCCGGCCGTCAACCAGAAGTCGAGGCTGGCGCGGACCGCCGAGACCACCTCCTCGGGGCCGAACACCCGACCCGACACGGGCACGGAGGGGCGGGCCGGGTCGAAGGCCGGAGCGGGATGGCGCTCGGCGGCGTACGCCTCGACGGCGCTCAGGATCTGCTGCAGGGAGGGTGCGTCGGTCATCTTCCCCGCGTATCGGCACCTCGCTCCGATCGCCTGAGCATCACCCGTCCCGGGGATGGGGATCTCGCTCCGGCGACCGACACACGCGTCGTAAAGCGGGTCGGAGGCCGTGCCGATAGGGAGGAGGTGACGACGCCGTCGAGGCCAGAGCGCGTCCTCGTGACCGGCGGCGGGGGGTTCCTCGGCGGGGCGGTCTGCGACCGGCTGCTGCGCGACGGGCACCACGTGATCGCCGTGCGCCGGCCCGGAACGCCGCTCGCCGACCGCCGTGCGGGCGACCTCGAGCACGCCGAGGCCGATCTGGGAGACGCGGCATCGATCGCCGCGCTCGTGGCCACGACCCGTCCCGAGGCCTGCGTGCACCTGGCCGCGGTCGGCGCCGTGACGCGTGCGGACCGGCTCGACGCCGAGCTCGTGGCCGTCAACGCGCTCAGCGGCCTCCGGCTGGCCGAGGCGCTCGCCCGCGTCGGCGCCCGCCGCCTGGTCAGCTGCGGGTCGAGCAGCGAGTACGGCCCGTCGCCCGAGGCGATGCGGGAGTCGGATCCGCTGCGACCCGACGACCCCTACGGCGCGGCCAAGGTCGCGGGACTCCACCTGACGTCCGCGGCGGCGCGGGCCGTCGGTCTCGAGGCCGTGCACCTCCGGCCGTTCTCGATCTACGGGCCGGGCGAGCGCGACATGCGTCTCGTGGCGGGCCTCGTGTCGGCGCTCGTCGACGGCCGCCCGATCGCCCTGACCGGCGGTCGGCAGGCGCGCGACTTCGTCTTCGTCGACGACGTGGCCGACGCCTTCGCCCGTGCCCTTGTCGCCCCCGGCGTGACGGGTGAGGCGATCAACGTGGGCAGCGGACGCGAGACGACCGTCCGCCACCTCGGCCTGCTGGCCGCCGACGTGGCGGGTGCCGATCGCTCCCTGCTGCGCTTCGGCGAGCTCCCGTACCGCGCGGGCGAGCGCTTCGCCTGGCGGGCCTCGACGTCGCTCGCCGACGAGCTGCTCGGCTGGCGGGCCTCGACCTCCCTGGCGCGCGGCCTCCGCCTGACCGTCGAGGCGCTCCGCGCGGACCGGCCCGCGCTGCGGAGCGCCGCATGACCGCCGCGACGACGTCCGTGGCCACCCGGGCGCACGAGATCCGCCGGCTCGTCGTCGAGATGGCCCTGGCCGCGGGCAGCTGCCACATCGGCTCGGCCCTCTCCATCGCCGACATCCTGGCG
>CADCWC010000237.1 GCA_902806305.1 uncultured Thermoleophilia bacterium
GGCGGGGGAAGCCGCTCGCCGTGCACCCGGCCAGGAACAGGTCCTTCAGCGAGTCCATCAGCTCGGCGTTCTTCTTGCTGATCGCCTTGCGAAGGTCGTCGGCCTGTCCGGGCGTGAAGCCGGCGAGCTCCTTGGCGATCAGCATCGCCTGCTCCTGGTAGATGTACACGCCCTTCGTCGAGCCGAGGATCGGCTCGAGGCGGGGGTCCGTGTACGACACCGGCTCGAGCCCGTTCTTGCGCCGCGCGTAGGTCGGGATGTTCTGCATCGGCCCCGGCCGGTACAGGGCGACGAGCGCGATCAGGTCCTCGAACTCCGTCGGCTTGACCTGCCGGAGCGCGTCGCGCATCCCGCTCGACTCGAACTGGAACACGCCGAGCGCCTCGCCGCGCGCCAGCATGGCGTACGTCGCGGCGTCGTCGAGCGGCAGCGACGGCAGGTCGATCCGCACGCCCCGGGACTCCTCGATCAGGCGGACGGCCTCGTCGATGACGTCGAGGTTCCGCAGCCCGAGGAAGTCCATCTTGAGCAGCCCGAGCGCCTCCACGTCGCCCATGGCGTACTGGGTGACGAGCTCCGCGTCGGTGCCCTTGCGCTGCAGCGGCAGGTACTCGGACAGGTCGCGGTCGCCGATCACGACGGCCGCGGCGTGGATCGAGTCCTGGCGGACCAGGCCCTCGAGCGGTCGCGCCATGTCGATCAGGTCGCGGGCCGAGATCTCCCGTCCGGTCGCGTCGCGTCCGATCGGGGTCGGGTCGGCGTAGGCCGTCTGCAGCTCCTGGCCGGGGCGCAGGCAGTCGTCGAAGCCGATCTTCACGCCCTCGGGGATCAGCTTCGCGATCCGGTCGACGGTGGCGAACGGCAGTCCGAGGACGCGGCCCGTGTCGCGCGTCGCGGCCTTGGCGGCCAGCTTGCCGAAGGTGATGATCTGGGCCACCCGCTCGCGACCGTAGCGGTCCACGACGTAGTTCATGACCCGCTCGCGGCCGTGGACCGAGAAGTCGATGTCGATGTCCGGCATCGACTTGCGGTCGGGGTTCAGGAAGCGCTCGAACAGCAGGTCGTAGCGGATCGGGTCGACGTCCGTGATCTCGAGGCAGTAGGCCACGAGCGACCCGGCCGCCGATCCGCGACCCGGTCCGACGCCGATGCCGTTGCGCTTCGAGAAGCCGACGAAGTCCCAGACGATCAGGAAGTAGTCGGCGAAGCCCATCTCGCGGATCGTCTGCAGCTCGAACTGCAGCCGGTTCTCGAGCTCGGGGCCGATGTGCCCGTACCGGCGCCGGAGGCCCTCGTGGCAGAGCCGTGTCAGGTAGGCGAACGCGTCCTCGCCGTTCGGGACGTCGAACCGCGGCAGGCGGATCTTGCCGAGCTCGAGCTCCACGTTGCAGCGCTCCGCGATCTCCAGGGTCGGCCGGAGCAGCTCGCGGCCGTAGGGCGCGAACACGCGCGCCATCTCCTCGGGCGTCTTGAAGTAGAAGTCCTTGTTCGAGAAGCGGAAGCGGTTCGGGTTCGCGAGCTCGTCGGCCGTCTGGATGCAGAGCAGCACCTCGTGCGGATCGGCGTCCTCGGCGCGCAGGTAGTGCACGTCGCCGGTCCCGACGAGCGGCAGCCCGGCGTCGTCGGCCAGGCGCATCAGCGCCGGGTTGACCCGGGCGTGCTCGGGGATCCCCGCGTCCTGCAGCTCGACGTAGACCTGGTCGCGGCCGTAGATCGAGACGAGGTGGTCGAGCTCGGCGCGGGCCGCCGCCTCGTCGCCGTCGAGGAGCGCGCGGCAGACGCGGCCCGACAGGCACCCGGACAACGCCACGAGCCCGTCCCGGTACTCCTCGAGCAGGGCCAGGTCGACGCGGGGCTTGTAGTGGTACCCCTCGAGGTAGCCCCGCGTGACGAGCTTGACGAGGTTGTGGTAGCCGGTCGTCGTCTCGGCGAGCAGCGTGAGATGGGCCCAGTTCCGCGAGCCGGTCCGCTCCTTGCTCGTGCGGTCCTCGACGACGTACACCTCACAGCCGATCAGCGGCTTGACCCCGGCCTTCGTGGCCGTGCGGTAGAGGTCGATCGCGCCCGCCATGGACCCGTGGTCGGTCACCGTCACGGCGGGCATCTCGAGCTCGGCCGCGCGCTTCACGAGCTCCTTGATCCGGCACGCGCCGTCGAGGATCGAGTACTCGGAGTGGCAGTGCAGGTGGACGAACGGGCTGCTCACCGCGAGCACCCGACGGGGGGCGTGCGACGACGCGGGTCGACTCGGGAACGGCGGCTCATCGACGCGCATTGTAGGTTCCGGTGTCGGACGGACCCGGACGACGCGCGCATCGCCTGCGAAGGCGATCGGGTACAACGCCGGGCGGGGCGGCGCCCGCCCTCACGACCCCGTCCCGGAGGCCTGCACTGCCCGCCGAGATCCGCATTCGCCGGGCCCGCACGAGCGACGTGCGGGAGATCCGGGCGCTCGTCGACCCCCTGGTCGCGCGTGGCGTGCTGCTCGCCAAGGAGACGGTCCAGCTCTACGAGGACGTGCAGGAGTTCTGGGTCGCGGACGACGCGGGGCGCGTGGTCGGCTGCGGCGCCGTGCACGTCATGTGGGAGGACCTGGCCGAGGTCCGGACGCTCGTCGTCGACGACGCCGTGCGCGGGCGCGGCGTCGGCGGTCGACTGCTCAGGCGGCTGCTCGAGACGGCCGCCGAGCTCGGGGTCCGACGCGTCTTCACGCTGACCTTCGAGGTCGACTTCTTCCGCCGTCACGGGTTCGAGCCGATCGGCGAGGCGCCGTCGGTCGAGCCGGACGTCTACGCCGAGCTCCTGCGCTCGTTCGACGTCGGCGTGGCGGAGTTCCTCGACCTCGAGCAGGTCAAGCCGAACACGCTCGGGAACACGCGCATGCTGACCGTCCTGCCGGGCGCCGCCTGACGGTCCGTCCGACCCGCCTGCCACGATCCCCTGTCCGCTCCCGTCCGACGGGGCGTCGAGGAGGTGGATGGTGACGGTGCTCTGGATGCTGATGGGCGTGCTGCTCGGCGGGCTGTCGGTGGCCCTGGCGCTCCGCGGGTCGCTCGTCGAGGCGCGCTCGGACGCGGCACGGGCCCGGGACGCGCTCGAGGCCGAGCGGCGGGCCGGTGCCGAGCGCCTCGCGGCGTCGCGCGCGGCGGCCGAGCAGCTCGGCGCGTCCTTCAAGGCCCTCTGCGCGGACGCCCTCGAGCAGAACAACCGGCGCTTCCTGGAGCTCGCCGACGCGCGCCTCGCCCAGGGCACGACCGCCGCGGCGGGCGCCCTCGCCCAGCGTGAGCAGGCGTTCGCGGAGCTCGTCGCGCCGATCCGCGAGTCGCTCGGCAAGGTCGACGGCCAGCTCCGTCGGCTCGAGGAGGACCGTCGCGCCTCCCACGGCGCGCTGCACGAGCACCTCCGGAGCCTCGGGGAGTCGCAGGAGCGGCTGCGCGGCGAGACCGGCGCGCTCGTCACCGCCCTGCGCCGTCCGCAGACCCGCGGGCGCTGGGGCGAGATGCAGCTGCGCCGCGTCGTCGAGATGGCCGGCATGACCGACTGGTGCGACTTCAGCGAGCAGGTGGCGGTCGCAGATCCGCAGCGGGCCCTCCGACCCGATCTCGTCGTCCGCATGCCGGGCGACCGTCGCGTCGTCGTCGACGCCAAGGCGCCGCTCCACGCCTTCCTCGACGCGTACGACACGACCGACGAGACGCGGCGCGGCCAGGGGCTCGCCGCGCACGCCCGGCTCATCCGGGACCACGTCCGCGCGCTCTCGGCCAAGAGCTACTGGGCGCAGTTCGGCGACCGGACGCCCGACTTCGTCTTCCTCTTCCTGCCGGGCGAGCACTTCCTGAACGCGGCGCTCGAGGCCGACCCGACGGTGATCGAGGAGGGGGTCGACCAGTCGGTCCTGATCGCGACGCCGACCACGCTGATCGCCCTCCTGCGCGCCGTCTCCTACGGGTGGCGGCAGGAGCAGCTCACCGAGGGTGCGCGCGAGGTCGCCACGCTGGGGCGCGAGCTCCACGACCGCCTGGGCACGCTGGCGCAGCACGTCGACACCCTCGGCCGCCGTCTCGGCAGCACCGTCGAGGCCTACAACGGCGCGGTCGGCTCGCTCGAGGGGCGCGTGCTCGTGACCGCGCGGCGCCTGGCCGACCACGGCGCCGTCTCGGCGGGTCGCGAGCTCCCGACGGTCAGCCCGGTCGGCACGGTGACGCGCGCCGTCCACGCGCCCGAGGCCGCGACGGAGGACCGACCGCGACGCGACCCACCCGCCATCGACCGGGTGGCGGGCTGACGACGTCGGTACGGGATCGGCGACGGCACGGACGACGACGGCTGTCGACGGACTGACGCCGCTCCCCGGCGCGGTCGACCGGTGTCGGGCGGCCGTCGCGCCTCGACGGGAGGCGGGCGGGGGCGCCGCTACCATCGGCCGATGTGACACCGCTGCGGCCCGTACCCCTCTCCGTTCTCGACCTGGCGCCCGTGACGGAGGGCTCGACCGCCGGGCAGGCGCTGCGCAACTCGATCGATCTCGCGCGGCGCGTCGAGGCGCTCGGCTACCGTCGTCACTGGGTCGCCGAGCACCACAACATGCCCGGGATCGCAAGCTCCGCCCCCGCCGTGCTCATCGCGCACCTGGCCGACGCCACGACGACGCTCCGCGTGGGCTCGGGCGGGGTGATGCTCCCGAACCACGCGCCGCTCGTGGTCGCCGAGCAGTTCGGCATGCTGGCGGCGCTGCATCCCGACCGCATCGACCTCGGGCTCGGACGCGCGCCGGGGACGGACCCCGGGACGGCCCGCGCCCTGCGCCGATCGCCGCAGGGGCTCTCGGCCGACGACTTCCCGGAGCAGCTCGCGGAGCTCCTCGACCTGCTCGGCCTCCTGCCCGACGGCGACGGCGTCGACGGACGCACCGTCGCCGTGCCCCGGCCCGACACGCCGCCGCCGGTCTGGCTGCTCGGGTCGAGCGGCTACAGCGCCCAGCTCGCGGGCTACCTCGGGCTGCCGTTCGCCTTCGCCCACCACTTCAGCGCCGCGAACACCCTGCCCGCGCTGGACCTGTACCGCTCGGCGTTCCGCCCCTCCGACGCACTCGACCGGCCGTACGCGATGGTCTGCGCGTCCGTGATCGTGGCCGACTCCGACGAGGAGGCCCGCCGCCTCGCGGCACCGATCGAGCTCGCCATGCTGCACCTCCGGCAGGGCCGCCCGCGGACGTTGCCGACGCCGGAGACGGCCCTCGCCTACCCGTACACGGACGAGGAGCGCGCCGCCGTCCGGGCCCACACCTCGGCCTACGTGGTCGGAGGGCCGGAGACCGCGCGCGCGGGCCTCGACCGACTGCTCGAGGCCACGCAGGCCGACGAGCTGATGGCGACCACGATGGTGCACGACCACGCCGCCCGGCTGCGGTCCTACGAGCTGCTGGCCGAGATCGTCGGCTGAGGCCACGGCGAGCGGTGCGGCTGCGCGCGTCGGCGGCGCGCGTCGCGGCGCTCCGTACGGGCGCTCCGCGACCCTCAGCTGAGGGTCGAGACCAGGTGGTCCGGCGTCAGGGGCGCCCCGGTGGCGCGCTCCACGAGCGCGTCCCAGCGGACGCTCCGCCCCGGCCGGAGGAAACGCTCCTCGAGCAGTTGCCCGGCGGCCTCGGGGTTCGCGGCGGGACTCGAGCTTCCCGTCTCGCGCTCGAGCGCCCACTCGAGCTGCGCGGCCGTGATCTCCCCCAGCAGGTAGTTGTGGTAGTAGACGGGCGCGAGCGCGAGGTGCAGCTTGGTGGCCCAGTCGTGCGTCCGGTCGCCGGGCGGGCGTGGAATGCGTTGGTGGCGCTCGACGAGCTCCCACCAGATCGCACCGAGGTCCGCGTCCGGATCGGCGTACAGCGCACGCTCGAAGCGCGTCATGACCTGCACCCACGGCACGAAGACGTGCAGGCCGCGACGCCGCACGAGCGCGTTCGTCGGGTGGTGCGCCACGTCGGGCGCGACGCCCGCGTACCGCTCGAGGAACACCGGGTCGCGATGCCGCCCGCCGTGCAGCATGGCGATTGCCTCGGTGGCGAAGATGTGGGCGGGGGTGCGGAGCAGCCACGGCAGGTCCCGGTCGAGGGACAGGTCGTAGACCGCGTGCCCGAGCTCGTGCAGCATCGTGTCGAGCCAGTGGAGCGTCGGGGCGACGTTGCAGAGGATCCGCACGTCGTCGCGCCGGTCGGTCGTGATCTGGAAGGCGTGCTGGTCCTTCCCCTCGCGCGGATGGAGGTCGGAGCGCCGGAGGACCCCGTCGACGTCGTGGCCGAGGTCCGCGAAGTAGCGTCGGGCGACCCCCTCGATGTCGATGGTCGGCTCGACGTCGCGCAGCGGGTCGTCGGCGGGCGACGGGGGCTCCTGCCCGAAGGGGTCGACGAGGTGCCACGCCTGCACCGGCTCGTCCGACGAGAGCCCGAGCCGCT
>CADCWC010000238.1 GCA_902806305.1 uncultured Thermoleophilia bacterium
GGCCCGTGGCGGACGCCGGGGCGGCGGCCGAGCACGCGCTCGACCTCCTTGCAGGCGTCCAGCAGCGCTTCGGGCGCGAGCTCGGTGCACACCCGCACGCAGGCGTTGAGGAAGTCGGGCTGGTCGAGCACCTCGCCCACCGGCTCGGTCTCGTAGACGGGGGAGCTGGCCAGCACGCGGACGCCGTGGACCGGCAGCTCGTCGACCGCCGCCTGCAGGTGCGAGCGGGACTCGCCGACGTTGGAGCCGAGCCCGAGATAGCCGGTGCGCGGCGCAGAAGGGCTCAGGGCCGGGCTCCGGCTTCGGCCTCGCCCAGGCCGATGCGGGCGTGGAGGCGCGCGAGCGGCGCGGGCGCCCACCAGTTCCAGCGCCCGAGCAGCGCCATCAGCGACGGCACCAGCAGCGCCCTCACCAGCGTGGCGTCGATCAGCACCGCCAGCGCGGTGCCGAGGCCGACCTGCTTGACGAAGATGACCTGCGAGGTCGCGAAGGCGCCGATCGCGATGCAGAACAGCAGCGCGGCGAAGGTGATGATGCGGCCCGTCCGTTCGAGGCCCACCGCCACCGCCTCGTCGTCGGGAAGGCCCGAGTCCCTCGCCTCCTTGATGCGGGTGAGCAGGAAGACGCCGTAGTCGGTCGACAGGCCGAAGGCCACGGCGGCCAGCAGGATCGGCTGGGTCTGCTCGAGCGCGCCCTGGCTCGTGTAGGCGAGGAGGCCCTCGAGGCGGCCGTCCTGGAAGATGAAGACCAGGACGCCGAAGGCCGCGGCCACGGTGAGCAGGTTCAGGGCCACGGCCTTCAGCGGGAGCAGCACCGACCCGGTCATGAGGAACAGGATCACGAACGTGGAGAGCGCCACGATGACCACGGCCAGGGGGACGCGGTCGGCGAGGCCGTCGGTCTGGTCCACGAACGCTGCCGACGCGCCGCCCACGAGGACCGGATAGGGCGCGGGGAGGGCGCGGATGTCCCGCACCATCCGCTGGGTGCGACCGGTCAGATCGCCCTCGACGGGCGTGACGTCGATGCGCCAGACGCCGTCGCCGACGGCCTCCGGCGAGGCGACGGCCGCCACACCCGGCACGCGGCGCACCGCGTCGGCGTAGGCGGCGAGCCCGCTACCTGCGTCCGCCCGGTTCCCCGCCCGGACGGCGAGGTACGTCGGCGCGGTGCGGTCGGGCGGGAAGTCCGCGCGCAGCGACTCGTCGACGATGCGCGCGCTCGTCCCGGCCGGCAGCACCGAGGCGTCGACCGAGGTGAACTCCGTGCGCAGGGCCGGCGCGGCCAGGAGGAGCATGACGGCCGTGGTGGCGACGGCCACGAGGACGGGACGACGCATGACGAAGTGCGACAGCCGGTACCACGCGCCCGCCTCCGTGGCCCGCGCGGTGCGCTCGTTCGCCCGCCGCATGAAGGGCAGGGCCAGCGCGTCGACGCGATGGCCGAGCACGACCAGGACCGCCGGCAGGAGCAGCACCGCGACGGCGCCCGCGGTCAGGGCCACGAGCACCCCGCCGATGCCCATCGAGTACAGGAACTGCTGGGGGAACACGAGCAGCGCGGCGAGCGCGACCGCCACGGTGGCGGCGCTGAAGACGACGGTGCGCCCGGCCGTCTGCAGCGTCCGGCGCACCGCGACGGCGGGCTCCACGCCGAGCGCGAGCTCCTCGCGGTAGCGCGAGACCACGAACAGGCTGTAGTCGATCGCGAGCCCGAGACCGAGCCCGGTGACGAGGTTGAGCGCGAAGATCGACATCGGCACGATCTCGACGGCCAGCCGGAGCCCGAGGAACGTGAGAAGGATCGTCACCATCCCGACCAGCAGCGGCAGGAGCGCCGCGACGGCGCTGCGGAAGACCCAGAGCGAGATCAGGAAGAGGATCGGGAAGGCGAGCAGCTCCGCCCGGGCCAGGTCGGCCGAGACCTGGCCGCCGATCTGCTCCTGCGCGACCGGCGCACCGCCGAGCTGCACGCGCGGATGGTCGGCCAACGCCTCCTGCAGGCGCGTGGCGGCGGCACCTCGTGCCGTCTCCTCGAGCGGCCGGAGCTGCGCCACGAGGTAGGTCGAGCGACCGTCGCGCGACACGAACGCGTCGCCCGCCTCCTCGAGCGTGACCACGCGCGCCACCGCGGGGTCATCCCGGAGCTGCGTCGCGACCTCCCGGACCTCGACCAGCCCGGCCGGCGAGCGCGGTTCGGCGGCCGGGCGCAGGAGCGCGACCACCGACGCGTCGGGATCCGTGCCGGACGCCTCGCTGAGCGCCGTGCGCGCGGCGCTCGTCTCGGAGCCCGGGTCGTCGAAGCCGCCTCCGCCGAGCAGTCCGGCGACGGGTCCGCCGACGACGCCCGCCACCACGGTCGCGAGCAGCGCGAGCAGGAGGACGCGGCGCGGTCGGCGCGTGGCGATCGCTCCCAGCAGGTCGAACATGGCGGTGCTCCTCGGTCGGTGCGACGTTGTCGTCGGTATACCGATGTGATATATCATTCAGATAGGTACGTCAAGGACGAGAGGAGGGGAGGACGTCATGAGCGACGCGGAGACGGATCGCCGGGAGGGACTCGAGGTCCGCGCCTCGAACGCCGAACGCGACCGCGTCGTCGATCGGCTGGGCGCGCACTTCGCCGCCGGGCGACTGACGACGGACGAGTTGGCCGAGCGGCTCGACGCCGCGCACGCCGCTCGAACCCGTGCGGACCTCGCCCGGCTGGAACACGACCTCCCGATGCCCGCGGTGGCGCGCGCGGTGCGGCGGCGACCCGCGCACGGGCTCGTGGCGGCCCGCGGCGCGCTCGTGCCCGTGGGGGTCGTGCTCCTGACCGTGCTCGTCGTCGCGACGGGCGGCTTCCCGTGGCCCCTGTTCCTGCTCTTCGCGGCCGGTCCGTTCAGCCCGTGCCGCCGCGGCCGCATGCGTCCGGAGCGCGTACTGTCGGCCGGGCGGTGAGGAGCGCCCGTCGGCCGCACGGGCGCATCGCGCCGAAACGCCGAGGACGATGCCGCAACTGCCGCCCACCGGAGGACGACCGGCCCGTCCGCCCGTCGAGCGATGGGGCGAGGTCGGCGGCGCCACGAGCTTCTCCGACCGGGACCCGGCGCGTCTGGCGGCGACGTACTGGCGGGTGGCGCGGCGGGCCATGTTCGGCCTGGTCCGACCCGTCGGCCCCCCGCTCGGACCCGTGGCGCTGCGGGCGCTCGGGAGCCGCGGACCGACCCTGATCCGGATGGGTCCGGCCGTCGTGGCGGCCGACGAGCACCGGCTCCACGTCGCCTTCCCGATCCTGGACGGGCTGGTGGTCGGCGCCCCGGGCGGCCGGCTCGTGCTCGCCGGCGAGCAGACCTCGAACCGCGCGCGCGTCGGAGTTCGCGTCGAGGGCTACACGCCCCGGCTGCACGGCGTCCGGGGTGCCGGGCGACTGGTCGGGATCCCGTACGCCGCCGCGCAGGCAGCCGTCCACGACCGGGTGACCGCGGCGTACCTGGAGGCCGTCCGGGTGGAGGGACCGTGAGGCTCGAGGGCCGACACGTCGGCGTCGTCGGCGCGGCCGGCTACATCGGCCGGCTGCTCCTGCCGACCCTGCGCGACGAGGGCGCGCACGTGCGCGCGGTCGCCCGACACCACCACGCCGACATCGCGAGGATCCCCGGCGTGGGGCAGACGCAGGCCGACGCCCTGGACCGCGAGGCGCTGACCCGGTCGTTCGAGGGACTCGACCTCGTCTACTGGCTCGTGCACTCGATGGGGTCCGGTCGCGACTTCGCCGACCGCGACCGCCGGGCGGCGGAGAACGCCGCCGCGGCGGCCGCTGCGGCCGGGGTGGGGCGCATCGTCTTCCTGGGGGGTCTCGGCGACGACCAGCCAGAGCTCTCGCCGCACCTCAAGAGCCGTCGCGAGACGGCCGAGATCCTGGCCGCGGGCGACGTGCCGACGACCACGCTGCGGGCCGCGATGATCATCGGCGCGGGCAGCGCGTCGTTCCGGATGCTGCGCGACCTGGTCACGCGCCTCCCGGCCATGATCACGCCGCGCTGGGTCGCGAACCGCACCCAGCCGCTCGCCTTCGTCGACCTCCGGCGCTACCTCGTCGGCTGCGCGGTCGATCCCGCCACGACCGGGCACGACTACGACATCGGCGGTCCCGAGGTGCTGACGTACGAGCAGATGATGCGCCGCTGCGCCCTCGCGATGGGGCGGCGCGAGCCGATGATCGTGCCCGTCCCGGTGCTGAGCCCGGAGCTCTCCAGCCGGTGGGCGGGCTTCGTGACGGAGGTCGACCGGCACGTCGCCAAGCCGCTGATCGAGAGCCTGCGGGTGGAGACGATCGCCAAGGAGACGCGGATCCGCCAGATCGTGCCGTTCGAGCTCATGGGCTTCGACGACGCCGTGCGTCGCGCCTTGTCGAAGCCGCCGCTGCCCTACTGAGGACGGGCGACGATTCGGTTCGGTCCGCGAGGGGCAACGTGCGGCTGTGAAGGAATATCTCGGCGTCTTCCGCGACGCGTTCAAGAAGGGCCAGAACGATCAGATGACCGATCGGGCGGCCGCCATGACGTACAACAGCCTGATGGCCCTGTTCCCGGGCCTGATCCTGACCGCGTCGATCATCGGCCTGATCGGCAAGGGGTCGACGTACGACACGATCGTGGAGCAGATCCGGCTGCTGCCGAGCCAGGCCGAGGAGGCGATCCTCCCGATCCTCGAGAGCGCCGTGAACAACCAGGGCACCGCCCTGGTCAGCTTCGCGATCAGCCTCGTCGTGGGGCTGAACGGTGCCTCCGGGGCCCTCGCCGCGGCGGGCCGCGGGCTGAACGTCGTCCTCGGGGTCAAGGAGGACCGCGGCTTCGTGCGCCGGAAGCTCCACGACATCGGCTGGACGCTGCTCCTGATCCTCCTGACGCTCGTGGCCTTCACGCTGATCGGGTCCGGCGGCTCCGTGGCGGAGTGGATCTTCGACCAGATCGGCCTCGGCAACGTGGCGGTCACCATCTGGACGATCCTGCGCTGGCCGATCGCGATGGCCGTCGCCGTGGCGATCTTCGCGATCGTCTACTACGTCGCGCCGGACGCGGAGGAACGCAAGTTCCGGTTCCTGTCCGTGGGTGCGGTCGCGGGCGTCGTGATCTGGATCCTGGCCTCGGCGGGCTTCTTCCTCTACGTGGCGAACTTCGGCAGCTATGAGGCCTACGGGGCCTTCGCCGGACCGGTGATCCTGCTGCTCTGGCTGTTCCTGACGAACCTCGCGCTCCTGCTCGGAGCGGAGGTCAACGCCATCCTGGACGAGAAGAAGCACGGCGTCTCGCACGCCGCCGAGACCGACTCGATCGCCCGGCAGCGCGGCGGCGAGCGGGAGGAGGAGTCGGCCGAGGCGCACGTCGAGGGCAGGCCGCCGACCGACGGGCCCAGCGGGAACGGTCGGAGCGGCGACCGCCCGAGCACGGCGGGTCGGAGCACCGCGGGTCGGAGCGCGGCGTCCGCAGGCCGGAACGACCCGCCGGGCGGCATCACGCGCGGCGGCCGGACGTCCCCCGTGCTCGCCGTCGTCGGTCTGGCCTTCTCCGCCATCCGCGACGCCCGGAAGCGCCGCTCCTAGCGGCCGCCGCTGCGGGCCGGGCGCGGATCCGCGGCAGGAACGGCTCGCGGGCCGGCGAACGGGCCCGCATGGCCGCCACCCTGTCAGGACGTCGGGCGCCGGCCCGTCGTGCCGCCGCGCACTTCGTGCAGGCCGCCTTCTCCGTCCTGCACGCGCACGTCGCGGCGGGCGAGGAGGTGCCGTTCGCGCTCGACGAGGCGCGGCAGGGGGACGGCCCCGCCCTGTACGACTACCGACCGCTGTACGGCTCCTACGTCGGACAACGCGTCGACGAGCTGACCCGGCTGGCCGACTTCCGCGCGGCGGTCGACGCGCTCTCCGCCGATCCGGTCCTGCTCGCCGTGGCGCGCGACCAGGCGGGCACTGCGGACGAGGCCTCCGCTCTTCGTGACGCCGTGCTGCTCCCGCTCGTCGTCGGCGTCGCGGAGGGCAGCGGCGGGTTCGACTTCGACGAGGCGGTGTTCGACGCCCTCTACGCCCGCCTGGAGGGCGCCGTGGCCGGGGCGCGGCGGGCCTACGCCGCGTTCACGCCGCTCGTCGGCCTCCGCGCCGCACCGGAGGGGGTGGAGCTGGGCGGCGGCGTGGTGCTGCGACGCAGCGACGCGTCGACCGTCGCCGAGCGCTGGCCCGAGGGCCAGGCGCTGCTCCCCGAGCGCTTCGGTGTCGACCCGGACCGACAGCACGCGCTCGAGATCGACCTCGCGCTCGACCGGGCGGCAGGCGAGGCGCCGCCCGACGCCGTCGCGGCGTTCGCCCGGGCCGTCGTGGCGCTCCGGCTGGTGACCGGCGGTGCCGTGACGGCAGGCCCGATCGTGTTCGAGCGGGTCGACTGGTCGCACCGCGCCGTCCGCGCCC